>NZ_JBAWSX010000017.1:0-94186 GCF_037104725.1 Bacillus bruguierae
GGTGCCATTATATGACACTCCTGTCATCCCAACATTCCCTGTAGACCAATCCGCCTGTATTTCATCACCATATTCATTGAATGCTTTTGCTCTTCCATTCACCCAATCAATAACAGATTTTGTACCGATAATTTCTTGTTGGTCACCAGTGGTTGGACATCCACCTGAATTCCCAGTGCCGATACTTTCGCCTAAAATAACGGCATATCCACGAGGAACATAATAATTTCCATATGAACCGAGGTTAGCTGGTTCTGCATAAGGTTTACCTTCCGTAGAATATAATTCTTCATCTACATTATAAGCTGGTACATTATTTATCCCTAAACGATAAGGACTCATTTCATAAATAACAGGAACTTTCACACCCGGTTCTGTTTTAGGTCACATTACCTTTATCGAAACAAGATCCTTTTTCCAATCTAGGTCACTATCAATCTCAGTTTCTACATATAATTTTTCTACAATTGCTTCATCAATTGAATAAATAGGCTTGGTCATTCCATTTTCCAACTCAATCTTTGTTGATTGAGCTAACGTTTCTGGCACTTTACCATTTAACGGTAGCGAGGAAAATTTTATCGAACTCTCTTCGCTTTTTTCTGCATGTACTGTAATACTAGAGATACTTGATGTAAGTGTTAATGAAAACATTGCTGAAAGTACAATTACAAACTGTTTTTTCTTCAAACTCCTTCCCCCTTTATATTTTTCTATCACTCCTTTCACTATACAACTAAATAACAGAAAATTCAGTCTATATAAAAGAAAAAACTTGAGAAACTTGTAAGATTTAGTTCTGGTGCAAAAACTTCAAAATATCTGGAAGGATTGATTTTCACTTAAGTAAAACTAGAGACCACAAGGTTGCAAAGCGCTTTTTTAAAAAGGCTTTGCGGTCTTTTCATATTTCGAAGCCCTGTGTGATCACAGTAGACAAGAATCCAGCCTATTCTATGGACATTGCTTAGTTAAAGAAAGAGAAAAAGATGCCTGTAGGCATCCAAATAAGACAGATAAAATATCTAAATAACATTGTAGAACAAGATCATCGTTTTATTAAGAAACGTGTTCGCTCTATGTTGGGGTTCAAATCATTTAAAACAGCAATCTCTATATTGAGTGGTGTTGAAGCTATGCATATGATGAAAAAAAGACAACTTCACCGGCAGGTGAAGTTCATACATAAGTTGTTTGGAATTACATCATAATTTGTAATTAAACAGACTGCGTAGGCTCTATGTCTCTATTAAATGATTTTTGCACCAAAACCATCGGTAGCGAAGACAAGGCGGATTCCTAATCTCATAAGGAATTCGCCTTTTTCTTTTTCTATAACTCTATTCATTTTTTATACATTCCTATTCTGTCCTGGGTTTCAGAGTTCCCGTTTGTTATTGAATTGGTCAAAAAACCGCATACAATCTTGTATACTCTTAACGTTATTATAGCTAGTTCAACGTAACTGTAAATTCCGAGTTTGGCGCGCCAGTAAATACAACCGTTCCATTCTTCGGCAGTTTTACCTTGTTATTATTGCTAACAACGGTAAAATTGATGCATACTCCCTTTTCATCATACACCGCGAACGAACTCTTCGATGGCAACTCCACGGTCATCGTTTTCCCTGCTGCCACTTGCGGGATCGTAAACCATTTTGCATGCCCGTTTGCTGACAGTGTAACCTTCGATGATTGGCTTGTGTCAAGGGGTTTTACGTTTGATTCACTTACGTATAAGGAGTTGGCCATCTCCATATATTCATTACCATCCTCTGTATAAAAACGAGCTTCCTTCGTATCACGCCCATCCATCACAGGAATCTGGAGTTGATGTGTCGCCGTATTCGGACCTATAATTTTTTTGCCATCCCAATAGCCTTCCTTGGTAATAATTTGTGTAGTAAGAGGTATTATTTGTACAAGATAGTTCATAGAACTAAATTTCTCGTTAATGAGATAGAACTTGCCGCCCTCCCGCTTTTCCCATGCAGCAGCGGTTCTCTTCGATAGTACATTGTCTTCTAGTTTCTCGGCTAAATAGTGCGTCAGCACATCTTGCCCTAATCCTGGCTTCGAATTATATGTGCTCTCCCTCAAATATGTTCTTCCATTCTTCTCGGTAACGAAATTGAGCTTGGAAGTACCGTTCTCATTAATAAAGCTTCCATCCGCAGTATATACATATTTTTCTTTACGATTAGATGGTAAGAATAGTTCTCCCTTCTTTGTAATTTCTATTTTGAAATGACTGTAGCTATTGCCATAAAAGCCCGCTTGTTTCGCCACGTTTGGAGGCATCTGAGCCTTGACTGGCTTACCAAAAGATTTGTTCGGCTTTATATCCTTAATTGTTCCCTTCTCTTTAAGCGCGGCGAGCAGTAAATTAGTTGCCAGCATTTGATTTGTAATGCTGCTACCGCCGGATGACAACACAGCCGCTGCCATCTTCTGTTCCGGAAGCACAACCAATGTAGCATGTTGCAGTACTGTGTCACCGCCCTTAGACAAGGCCTTTATTCCATATCTATTGAATGGATATAGTTTCACACTATCCCACCCTAGACCATAGTTGAAACTATTATCTCCATCCCCTGGCCACATTCCTTTTTTATATTCAGCCTGCTCCATCGTCTTGATTGCCTTATCAGAGAGAATCCCTTTTCCCTGTCCCATAAATAATTGTGAGAATCGCACCGTATCTTCTGCCGTTGAAGAGATCCCTCCCGAACCAATCACATTCATCGATTCAATGGGAAGCTGCCCTTGGTATGCTGGAAAATAAAGTCCAGCACGCTTTTCGTCCTCCCATTTGTCCTGTGGCGTTTTTGTATGATTTAATTTTAATGGCTCTGTAAACCTTTGATGTAAAAATTCAGTAAAGCTCATACCACTTACTTTTTCTACCAAAATCTCAGCTAGCGTAAAGCCGTCGTTACAGTATACCGAGAACGCGCCAGGGTCCGCTTTTAAGTTTTGGGTAGATAATTGCCGCAACAAGTTATCATGGGCATAGGTATCATTATCTTTAAATAACAATGCTTTATTGAGCGTGGTACCTTGCAAACCGGAGGAATGGTTCAACAGCATACGCGGTGTAATGCGCTTGTACCGCTCATCTTTCATCTTGAAATCAGGAACATAGTGGACAACAGGGACATCCAAATCGACTTTTCCTTCGTCGACCAATTTCATGATAGCCGCAGCTGTATATACTTTACTGGTTGAACCAATCCCATATAGAGTATCTTTAGTCAGCGGTTGTTTCCCTTCCATATCGTTTTTGCCTGTCTGACCCGACAAAATAATCTTGCCATTATCTATTAACGCATACTGCACGCTAGTCGTCTCATAGGATTTCGTAAGTAGTGTAGCTTTCTCTGCCGCAATCTTCTCCAGTTCTGTGCTAGTTACAACCGGAGTCTTATTACTAGAAGACGCTATCGCCCCTGTAGGTAGAGTCATCATTAGAACCAATGTAGCGGTTAACATCCTAGATAGTTTATTTTTCATAAGAGAGGTTCCTCCTTAGATAAATAATCGATTTCATCCCTTATTGTTTAACTATGAAAATATGATAAAATTTTATCCGTTCTTCCTTCTGGCCTACTTGCTAAATTCAGCAAGTAAAATATTTTTAAAAAGATCAGAACTATTAACTTTACCCATGCTGTTCAAACTGATGGCCAACGTATGCTTACCTCCGTGTGTACCTCCAGCAAAAGTATCAAATCCCGGTATGCCACCTGTATGTCCCCATATTAGGACACTGTTTGGAAGTTTAGTTTTATAGATTCCAAGACCATATCCATCGATTCCTTCTATTCCTGTAGGAACTGTAGTAAGCATTTGTTTGAGTTGCTGTTCTTTCAGTAATTTTCCACCGAGCAAGTAAGAGAAGAATTTATTTAAGTCGTCAGCAGTAGAAATCATCTCTCCAGCCGATTGACCCATACTTGGGTTATAATACGTAACATCTTTTAACTCACTTACTCCATCTAGTTTGATATATCCACGGGCATGATTGGTACCTGGAATAACGCTTGAATTGCCAGGTAGGAATGTATTTGACAATTCAAGTGGTTCAATAATCCGATTTTCGATTTCTTCCGCATAGCTGTTTCCCATTACCTTTTCAATAAGGATACCCAGTAATACGTATCCTGTGTTTGAATAAGACCAGCCCTTTCCTGGCGGGAAATCTGGGGGCAGAGAAATCCCCATGTTCACTAGTTCTTCAGCCGTATACGATTTTTTTGTATCCATAAGATTAAAGTCTTTTGACCTTGCGTATTCAGCGATACCACTTGTATGATTCAATATCTGCCGGATAGTAATCTGGTTACCATCATATCTGTTTCCTTGAATGACACCAGGCAACCATTTTTCAATGGAATCGTCTAGATTTAAGCGATTCTCTCCAGCTAATTGAAGTAGAATTGTTGCGGTGAACGTCTTCGTCACGCTGCCAATGCGAAAGCGAAAATCTGTTTTCATTGGTTTCTTGGTTCTCAAATCCGCTATCCCAACGGCATAACTCCACGTTTTTCCACTATCAGAAATTTTAGCGAGTATTCCCGGGTATCCAAGATGCAATGTATCCCGCATTGCTTGCTTGACGGCATTACGATCTCGTTGAGTGCTTGCTTGTAACGAACTAGATACATTTTGAGTAGGCTCTGCTTTTACAATTGAGGTTGGCGTTGTGAATAACAGGGAACTTCCAGCTATTAAAAGGGCCAGACTTGCAAATGTAATTTGACTACGTGTTTTCATAAGGCGTTCCTCTCTTCTATTCATATTGTATAGGTGGTTGCTTGTCGTTTCATACTAACCACACAGCTATCATCTCTACCAATGACAAAATATCATCATTAAGTTTGTAATCAGCTTCATAATGATTATTTTTACAAACACCATTCCGTCCTAACAACGGTAAATCCCTCTTTTTTCACATGTATGTTAACCACAGAAATTACTTCTTTTCCTTGAAACACTCTTGTTAACTGGTTTGTTTTTCATATATACGTCATATCTGTTTCGCCTTTCACGCCTCGTTATATTTTCATCATACACAATAAAACTTTCTTTTTTCTTACCCATTCCTTACAAATTCCTTACGTTCAAAATAGCTTCTACAATAGGGTATAAGGAGGATCTGTGCCGGAAAGAAAATATTTTTCAATAAATATATTAATCAAAAAGAAACACAGAGGTTTTCGCCTCTATGTTTCTTTTTTTCGTCCTTTAAATATTAAAGATTCGGTTTCAAAGTAACTACCCGTAGAAAAAGAAAATGTTCATTTAGGGGGTATATTAAAACCTTAACTTGATAGCGATGGGATACCGCCAGCAAATTGAAAAAACCCCACGCTAAGATTATGTCGAATCAAAAACGATATCTTTAAAAAAGGGAATTTGCAAGGAAAATAGGCCTCTTTGTATAAAGTGAAACTTCCATCAGTAGAGAGTTTTTTCATCTCCCACTGATGGTTAGTTGAACCAATCGGGGTCTTACTGTCCGTTAATGCGGGATAAATAAAATTTATTTTACGAAAGATAAAAAATATATGTGGAATATGTATTCAAGAAGGCTATGAAATCATAATTAAACATCAAGAACTGGAGGGTATTAATTGAAACTTTCAAAGCATTTATTATTTCTTCTCTTAACAACAATTGTATTTTCTAATCCCACCTGTTTCTCTAAAGCATTCGCCAGTGAACTTGAAAGTGTTACAATAAACAAAGTTACTACTTTCCCCTACAGTATTAAAAACGGTTGGATATCCCTCCCTAAAACAGATGGAACTCTAACTGTTAGTATTACAGCTAAAAATGCCAAAAGGATTAAATTTTATTTAATTCCGACAGGAACAGCAACTTATAATCAAAGAAAGTTAATTGGGATTTCTGAGAGTAAGAATGGTAAATTTTCATTTAAGTGGAACTTTAAAGAGGATCAAAATATTTTTCATCATTTCGCAGTGGAAGCAATAAATTCAAAAAATCAAGTAGCTACTACAGGTGTATTATTTAGTGTTACTAATGAATAAAAGGAGGGATTTCCCTCCTTTTATTCATCCGCTTTCTTTGTGAAAATAGGAGGTATTGTGCTTAATAAATCAGGTGGTTCTCCCTCATTTGCAGTGTTTTCCATGTATCAACCATGGATAAGCCTCGAAAATTATTATCCAAAATTCCTTGTCCCTCTTTATTCGCACAATTTAATTGGTCAAAATTATAATCACTAGTAAATTCCCTGTTAATAGACCCTTTCTAGTGTCCTCTAAAAATGTTAATATTTTTTCGCGCTTAAATTGCTCGCTTATACATGCTCAATCAATTGTTGTTACCTTGTACACTCAAAAATTGGACCTCTAGAAAAAATGAATACTCCCATCTAAAATGATATAAATCCAGATTAATGGTGATGTAGCACTACCTCAAAATACACCCTACTCATTTACTAAATATTATTGGCATATCATCAATACATCTTTTCCAAATCATATGATCATACCCATTACCCCAATAATCCTTCATTAAATAATCAGGTTCTCCAAATTTCCCCTTCCATACCTTCTGTGCATTTGTATATCCGCTATCTAAACAAAATTCTTGAATTCCTCTGCTTAATAAGGTAAGAAACATCGTATTTAAAAGTAATTTTCCTATACCACGCCTTTGATAATCTGGATGTACAAACACAGTTCCTATCTCAGGTAAATCTTTTAATACTTTATTTGTGCAGCTGTTAATAAGTTCACTAGCTGGGCCATATTCAATTGTACCGATAACTTTGTTGCAATTTGTATCTGTAGCTATCAAAAAATATCGATTTTTTCCATTGCTATCAAAGTCACATTTCAAATATTCTTTCTTACTTTCAATTTCATTTTCTATATCATCCAGTAGTTCCGATAAACCTTCTCTAGCAAACGTATCTTTAATAGTTGTACTAAAAAATTGATTTAGCTCTTCAATGTCTTTCATTCGCGGTCTTCTTATCTCAACATTGCACATCGAAAGTCACTCCTCAGTTCTCCAAAGTTTTTTCATCGTTTGTCCTATAATAGTCGTTGCTTTTTCTTCATTTTCCATATGCGCAAGTGACATACCGGATTTTATATATTCTAATAATAAAAAGCCATAGTCAGGACCTGAATCAAGGAGTGTCACTACCCCTTCTCCTTGAAAATAACGAAGCGCTTCTATTTCGTTGTCCAATCCCTCATATGGTACACCGAGTTTTAACACAACTTCTTGTCCATTTTTCTTTCGAGCTCTTGAATCGTACTTGGCAGATTTTCAATCCATTGCTGCCCTCGTTCTCCGTGAACATCTTGTATGGTCGTTTTGAAAGATGAAGGTATGTGTAACATCGTTTACTCAACTTCTAGTTTCACTTTTAGATCAAAATAAGCATCCTCCAACCATGGATGAATAACTTTTAAATTCTCTCTTCGCTCCCATAAGTATGAAATGTATGCAAAACAAGCGTGTTCTAATGATTGCTCTAACGCTTCTTTTATTTCTACAATATATGGGGGTGTCCCGTTTTGATCCCATTCAATCTTATCTGCAACAAATAACACCATATCTATAGGTGTCGCATTTTTCCTTAATGTTGTATGACAGCTAATTGCATCTAATATTCCCTCATTGTTCACTTTAAAAATATCTTCTGCAATTCTTCTTGATATTTTCTGATGAATAATCATCGGAAATATTCTTTCTTCTTGTAACACTTCAATTTGCATTTTTTCTGCTACTTGAATACGTTCATCATTTGGGATAATGGCACTAATATCATGGAGATAACCAGCAATCGCTGCTTCTTCTTCATCTAATCCAAATCTCTTGGCAATTCTTTTTGCTTCATTCGCGACCCTAACAGAGTGCTCATATGTGTGAGGTTTATTATATTGTTCTAGCATATGTTGAATATCTAGCTCCCAATCTCCTGTTAAAGAAATAGAGTGTATTATTTGGTTCATTCTATAATCCCCCTTAAAAATGCTTATAATTACTTAGTTTTTATTCTAGAAATATAAAAAAATCCCTTCTCATTACGGTACGTGAAATTTTTAAATAAAAATTATATAAAGCCATATACACACTAGCAAATGTATTTTTCTTTTTATTTGCTACAAAAAATAGAACTCCTATGTCATTTATTTTTACAATCCGTCCTTTAAACAATAATCAGTAATTGATATTATGTAAAAATAGAGAAATGCTTTATCAAATGTTAGGATGTGTTTTTATTCAATGGTTTTACAGTCTATCGATTATGAAATCTTTCAGTGGATCAACTCGTATGTTTATAAATACCCTTTTCTAGATAAAATGATGATTTTTTTCGCCGAGTATGCCCAGTACATTTTAATTGTTGCATTACTCGTTTTATGGATTACAAATAAAGAAAATAGAGTGACAGTATTTCAAGCTTTATTCGCATGCTCCTTAGCATTTACTATAAATAGAGTAATTGAACTGTTTTTCTATCGTGATCGACCATTCGTCTCGCATCATATTAAACAATTAGTTGATCACACTGCAAATTCTTCTTTCCCGAGTGATCATGCTACAGCTGCTTTCGTAATTACTGTAACAATTTGGCTATGTAGTAGAGGAAATACATTTATGTGGATTATTTTTGGAATGGGTATTGCTTTTTCAAGAATTTGGGTTGGTGTACATTATCCTCTAGATGTATTGGCAGGGATAATCCTTGGAGTATGTACTGCACTACTTGTCCACTATCGAATTATGAAAATGAATCTTATAAACAAAATAACGAGTTATTCCTTATTTCAAAAATAGAAGCTGTTAGATTTTCTTTAGTAGTTCCGATAATGTGGTGAAAAAGCTAAATAATAGTTTATTAAATGATATATAATCTAGCGATAAAAATAATGAATTTGCTATATAAGGGGATGTCCCATGAGTCAGTGTAACTGACCTATGGCGCATCCCCTTTTTATTATGTAAAATGTTAAGACCGCTCTTAGAATAAGAAACAGTCTAGCATACCAAATTTTAAGGTGATAACGAACTAGTTACTTACTGGTTCGTTGCATACAACCAACATCTCATGCAACATTTCGTAATAATAGATTATGTAAAACTTACCAGAATAAGATATATGTTCATAATAATTAAAACTAAAGGTTTTATCTAAAAATAATGTAATATATAAAATATCATATTATAACAAAGGGTGAATACATATGAGTCTACAAGTTTTTGATGCAGCTAAATATATGATAGAAAATAGTCTTACATCGGGTAAAATTGCTACTGTAGAAGAAATAGAAGAATTACAGTCTAAGTTAATGAATTTGTTACCAGAATGGTTAACAGATCTAATGCGAACAACTCCTCTTTGTGCCAGTAAAATAATTTGGCAAGAATTTTTACCTTCTGAAGATGATGATGGAATATCTTTAATGTTACTTTTAGATAAAGATGAAATGATAATGGAAACTATTGAAGCTATACCTGGGTATGCTGTATTTGAAAAAGGTTATATTTCTATTGGCTCCTGTCTTATGCATACCGGAAATCCTTATTTTATTTGTATTCATGAAGGAGAAGATCCGCCAGTATATAGATTAGTTCATGATTATGGGGAAGAAACAGACGAAATTATAGAAAATCGAGAATTAGTTGCTGATAAGTTTTCTAATTTATTGTTAGCCTCCAAGGTTGTAGAAAAAGATCCATATAAAGATTAAATTTTTCTTTTAGAAGTGCAGCTAATGCCCATCAAGCTAAGATTTTGAAGTACTCCCTTGTCGTTTTGGAGAACAATGAATTTCTTAACTTGATAGGCATGTGCGCGTTACCCCCTATTAGAATTTTTGACCAACCAAGGTTTTATTAATGACAGAACCGTTACAGGTTGCATAGCTTTGGTATGATTCATGCCGTCTCCTTCCAGTATTTCTACATCCCATCCTAAGTGTTCTAGCACTTGTTTATTTTTTTGTATTGTACCGACAATATCAACTGTTACACTTCCAAAGTTTTCTCCATAAGTAATAATGTCTTTTTCACCAGTAAACACTAGCCTTGGAATAGCTAGTTTGTATTGAATTTCTCGATCATCAAATTCCTTTAAATTCTCATATAACGTTACAAACTGTTTGGTTTGATTCGTGTTAATTTTCACCTTTATGTTATCCCACTCAATCTTTTCTGGACTTTTAGTCTTATCTTGCTCATTAAAGACAGGAGAAGTTTGATTATTCAATGCCTGTTCGTATGTCCTGTTAGTTACAATTAACATTTCCTTGTATGGCCCATCTATTGGCGGAAAACCACCCATTATTAAGCTTTCTAATCTATTTGTCCTAATTGCTAATTGTAGTCCAACTAAAGCTAACCAAGAATATCCATAATAAGTAAATTCCTTAACATTCATCTCGTCAGCAATTAATAATAGATCTTTTACTATATTTTCAGATGTTAAATTCTTCGGATTCGGATGTTTCAAGCGATGTCCTTCATAATCAAAATATAAAACCTGAAACTTATCTTGCAATCCCTCGACAAAGTGTTTTCCAAATTCAGGGTCTACTCCCCACACCTTTAAGTTTTCAGCTTCTTCGCCAAAAACAGATTCTTTAGCTACTGGCAGCATGATTGTTTTAAAATTTGGATTACCAACTAAGCCAACTTTTAATTCTGATTGATCCATAAGTTTTATGAATTTCTCCATTTGCATCACTCCTAAATTGTTTATACTTATATCATATAACATTCATGCAATCTTTCGGATTTGCGCTATTTTTTCTTGATATATTAGAAATTCATTAAAAATATGTTATTGTAGCACTTGAAGGTTTTACTTTAAATAAGGAGTTGAAAATGGAGAGATATACCCCTAAACAAATTGCAAATTCCTTAAATGTTAGTACCACAACCTTGAGAAGATACGAAGAACAAAATCTCATTCCTGATGTACTAAGAACGAAAAATAATCATCGATTCTATACATCTATACACTTTCAAGCATTTACTACCATTAGGACTTTATTAAAAGGGTATGAGATACCCATTGTCTATGAAGTCATGAGAATGACTAAAAACAAAAGCTTTGAACAAGCTCTTTGGTTAGTAAATGAACAACAATTTCATATACAGCTGGAGAAACAAAGGGTGGAAGAAGTACTGACAATGATTCAAAATGCTAATTTTACGAAATATAAAAATAGAAAATTAAGAGAATACATGAGTATTGGAGAGGCTGCAGAAATAGCAGGCGTAAATGCTTCAGCTATTCGCTATTGGGAATATGAAGGGTTAGTCCATTCGGAAAGAAATAAAGAAAACGGCTATAGAATGTTTACAATAACAGAACTACGTAAGATACTGGTCATCAGCAGTTTGAGAAAAACCGTTTATTATATTGAAAATATGAAGAAGCTTTTAAATGAATTAAACACACCAAACTATAATAAAATCGAATGTTCCTTTCAGCTAGCTTTGGAAAATCTAAATGATCAACTATTGCTTCAATTTAAAGGAATCGCGGAGCTAATGAAATATATAAACTTTTACCAACAAATGAACACTTAAAAAAGAGGTAAGCATCGGCTTACCCCTTTCCCCTTTTCCATTACTAATCAAAACTTATAGAATGATAACAGAGAACCTTCCTCAACAATCTGGTCTTTTAATGAAATAGTGTAACTAGAATTTTCAAACATTTTTATTGTAAATGTAACGATTTTATTTGTAATTAAACAACTTTATTTGCAAATAACAGAAATATTCTTAGCTGGACAAAATTCACATCATTTTATGCTGGAGGTACCTCTTTAAGTGCACGCCAAGATTCAACTTTGATGGACCTAGTTGTTGCCTTGAAATAAAGTTTGATTAAATTACTACTAATAACCATGATATAGCGACAAATATAAAGAGCATGTTTTGAAAAAAGATTGATCAAAACATGCTCTTATTTAAGATAATCAATTCGCTTCTTGATAAAAAAGTTTAAACCAGATCGAAGGAAAATCAGGATAGATGCCTGGTAACTCTTCGGTCTTTTTTATGAAGGAAACAGGAAAAAAGCGAGGGATGTAATAGGATAATCCATTCCTCTGAATAAATGATTTTGGACTAACTTTTTTCTATATGAACAATATGTGAAAGCGCTCACAAAATCATTATATTATGTTAGAATAATGATGAAATAAATCCAGAAATGTTAAAGGAGGAAGGCAAAATGAAGTTACATGGTATCAAAAAAGCAGGTGTAGCAGCAGCCATTACTACCTTAATAGTTGGAGGATTTGCTATTCCCGCAAGCGCTTGCACATCGGTTTTTGCAGGAAAAAAAGCAACCGTAGATGATTCGGTCATGGTTGCACGAAATGAGGACGTATCTAGTGCATGGTCGAAACATGTCAAGGTATTCCCTCGTAAAACACATAAATCAGGGGAAAAACTAAAATTTAAAACTGGACTAACAGTAGATCAACCAAAGGTATCCTATAAGTATATTGCAATACCAGACTGGGATCCTTCAAAAGGGCCTTTTGAAGAAGCAGGGATAAATGAATACGGAGTAGCGATTTCTGCTACAAATAGTGCTTATGCAAATAAAAAAGCAGAGGCATCTGACCCATTTGTGAAAAAAGGTGTTAGCGAATCGGTTATTCCAACCTTGATTTTACCACGTGTTAAAACAGCCCGTGAAGGTGCTGAATTACTAGGACAGTACATTGAAAAGTGTGGTTCTGCTGAAGCAAATGGCGTTGCGATCGCAGATAAGAATGAAATTTGGTACTTTGAGGTTGGAACAGGACATCAATGGGTAGCAGAAAGAGTACCTGATGATGCTTATTTAATTGTTGCAAATGGACTAAGAATCGATAATGTGAATCTTTCCGACACGAAAAACTTCATGGGCTCTAAAACATTAATTTCTCATGCAGTTGAAAAAGGCTTAATAACAAACAATGATAAAGATCATAATCAAAAATTTGATTTTGCTGGAACTTACGGTGATGTTGGTCAAAAATACAATACACGTAGAGAATGGTGGGGACAAAAGACATTTACTCCATCTATAAACCAAGGTGCTGAATTAACACGTTATCCATTATTTATGATTCCGGATCAGAAAATTACGCCAAAACAAGTGATGAAATTCTTGGGCTCTCATTATGAAGGTACTCCATATGATCCTTCTACAAGTACAGGTAAAGATGAGCGTGCTGTTGGTGTAGATCGTACAGTTGAATCCCATGTTATTCAACTAAGATCTAATATGCCTGCTGATATTGCCAATGTTATGTGGCTTAGCCTAGCAAACCCGGAATATAGTGTTTATTTACCATTCTATCAAGGAACATATGACACACCAACTGCTTTTAAACTTGGTAATGACAAATATGATGATCAATCAGCTTACTGGGCTTTCCGTGCACCAGCTGCTTTAGCTGCAACAAACCCAGACACACTTGGAGTAGGATTGAAAAACTATTGGGGTAAATACGAAGATCAGTTATTTGCAAAACAAAGTTCGGTTGAAAAAAAGGCTACAGAGCTTTATAAGGAAGACAAACAAAAAGCAATTAAATATTTAAATAAATATAGTAATGACACGGCTACAGATGCATTTACAAAAGCAAAACAATTAAGAAATGAATTAATTACGGATATTTCAAAAAAATCAAAAGACGTCTTCAACCCGGATCTATAATCTATAAGAAATGAAGAAACTTTTGGGTCAGTCCTCACAGCTTTTAAGCTGCGGGGCTGACCCCTTTTTTGATTGATCCATTCAGGCAATTATATAATAAGTTGATTTCCAATATTCACAAATAGGCTATCCCCCATCTTAGAGAGACGCTTAAAATGGGGAGTTTTCATTAAGAATTACACTTCATGCAGTAGCGATTGTTTATAATGTTTTTCCACCCTATTTAAAACAACATCACGCTCTTTGTCCCATACGGAATGCCACTCAAATGTTCCCGGTTCAAAGAATAGCGGAAACCTTTTTCTAAACCAATCTTGCATCGGTAAATGTAACGCATCTTTTCTATCTACCCATACTAATTCTCCTTCAGGCGGCTTTTCAAGTAGCTTTCCTTCAAAAGATGTTGCCAAATAATTAAACACCATATATCGCAACTTCGTGTTTGGCTCACAAAACTCGGTAATTCCTTTAAAGATGATGTCTTTTACGATTAAACCTGTTTCTTCATGTACTTCTCGGATCGCTCCATCTACAATACTTTCTGGAAAGTCGACTTTTCCGCCAGGAGCAATGTATCCTGGAAAACCTAAACGATCTGGTCGATTTATAAGTAAAACTTTATCTCCATCTTGCACCATACACATCGTTAACATTTTGCATTCAAAATGACTCATCAAACATTTCCTCCCTTATGTAGATTCATTGCTGAAAAATGTATTTTAAGAAATCCCTTATTATTTTTTTCTTGCTAAATACAACGCAACAAACTGTGGTTTTTCAATTTCCCCACCATGTTTTTCAATTACGCTATGAATACTATAAAACAATTTTTCTTTTACCTCTTGTGAAAGCAAACGATGGGCAGATTGAGTATGTAATAACGCAATATAATCATCACTTGTATATATATCAGTCCATTGATAGGTTTTTACAACTAAATTTTGAAACAAATTATGCCGTATTGTAAGATTTGTTCGTTCTTCAATTAGCTCTTCTGGCGTTGGTAACTTGTTAGGATGTAAATGCGGTGCATACTTTTCATAGCAATCTTCAATCTCTCGAAAAACATCTGTATCAGGTTGTATGTGATATGTCCAAAAGAAAGCCATTGTTCCATGTTCGCGCAGCAAATTTGCTACTTTCAGATAGCCAATTTCAGGATTAATAAAATGAAACGCTGTTGCTGAGACAGCAAGTGCGTATAATCCGTCCTGCTGATTCCAATTTTCAAAATCTCCTTGATACACATGTATACCATTCTCATTTTGGAATTTAGAAGCTGTAAATTGAGCTAATCGTTCTCCTAGCTCAATACAATCAATCTGCTTATATCCTAACTGGGCGAGTCCTTCCGTTGCTTTACCCGTACCACAACCAATTTCCAGAATTCGATCTTCCTTCTCGATATTTGCATACGTAAACAAATCTTGAAAAAGTTCCTTTGGATATGTAGGTCTTATTTTCTCGTATTCTTCGGCAATATCATCAAAAGTATATTTTCTTTCTTCAAAATTTACATCCACTCGTTTCTTCCACCTCTTTCTTAAAAACTTCTACTTCACTTATAATTTCATCCAAAATAATTGAAATATCTTTCTTTTCTTGTTTCGCTTGTACTAGTTTATTTGACTCATACCATTTTCGACCTATCGCAATTCCAATCGGACAATCTTGCTCCCACGTTTGTAGTAATCGGTCTACAGCATGTCCTCTCCGCAATACAAAATCTGTTTTCAGGACAAATTGTACGATTTCAAGTTCTTTGTACGGACCTAAAACCTTCATATTTTTCCCTTGTAAATAAGCATTTCCATCTTTCAAATTGGTTGCTCCGACCACCTTGTCTCTTGCTGCATAATGAATATTTCTAATCCCAGACATAACAATAGCACCAAAACATAAAGGGCACGGTTCCATCGTAGAATACAATTCATATTCCTTTCGCATAGCGTTCGTTTCTAAATTATTTATTTTTAATATTGCATTAACCTCTGCGTGAGCAATTTTGTTATTACATATTTCATTTGGCACCGCTTCCGTCTCGTACACTGTATTTCTACCTTTTGAAATGATATTCCCACTTTCATCTACAATAACGGCACCAATTGGAAATGAATTGTTACAATACGATAACCATGCTTGATTAAAACATTCTTTCCATGGTTCAGATAATGTTTGCCACATATCAGATTATGCCCTCCCTTTATAAGTTTTAGAGAAAAGATATGACTTGCTTATACAAATCGTGTTTCTCACCTTCAGGTATGCCTTCTATTAATCTTGCTGCCATAATCGGTAAAAACCATAATTCTATGTCTTTCCACGTACCTTTTGATAAAGTTAAATACTCGTTTACGTACTCCTCACAAAATGCATGGCGCAGCGCCATAATACCTTGTTTCACTGGTTCTGGTATACTTGCTGGTAGATGGGCATGTTCTAATATAATAACTGTACGTGCTACATCAGCAAATGGATTCCCAAAGCCTGCTGTCATCCAATCGATAACAATCGGTCCCTGCTCTGAGATTAAAATATTATCAGGATGAAAATCCATATGGCACACTGCTTGATCCGTCGGTAATGTTGCGATATAGGTTGCGATCTTTTCTTTTTGCTCAGATGTAAATCGACTACAAAAATTTACATGCGAAATTAAAGTTTCACATATATCCGAAAATGCACTAGATTTCCGGCTATGAATTTGAAAATGCAATTCAGCAAATCTTTTTGCTTCTTTCCCTACATGCAATGGGTCTTTTGCTAGTAGCTCAGTTAAAGTTACACCATCAATTTTTTCATAAATAATACCCGTTCTATTTTGATAAGATATCTTACCCCCTACTTTAGGAACTGGTAATCCAAGATTTTGAATTTCTTGACTTGCAAGAAATTCTCTTTCAATAAGTGATTCATGAATACTATCATGAAATAGTTTTACAATTTCTTTGTCGTTCCATAAATAAATCTCTGCTGTATTTCCCGCTCCGATTTTTTCTTTCATTGATTCGTCCTACTTTCATTAATTCGTTATATATCTTCTATTTATTTCCTTTTCAAAGGCTGTTTTTCCTTCTTTATTCGACAAAATTCACACAAGAAAAAAGGCGAACCCTTACCCTCTCCGCCTTTTTCTCATTCTATTACTTTATATATCCTTTATACTATTGCACTTTCTTTACCTTTTTCAACATAACTCATATCACCAACAGATTCGATTTTATACTCTCCATCTTTATAGTGAATTTTAGTTACACTTGCATTTTCTAGTCCAAGTTTTATTTTACTATTATCAATCATGTCTACTAATGCTGTGATTGCAATTCCATGAGATACGATTAAAACGTTACCTCCCCCATTTTTGGCAGTCTCTTCACTAATTTTATCAAGTTCTCTTTTTATACGGATAGAAAAGGTTTTCCAATCCTCAGCTTGCTTTGTATTGTCTGCCACTGCAATGAAATTCACAATTTCTTCAATAGATAACTTCATGAATTCCTTTGCTGATTTCACGCCAGCAACAGTTCCAATCATTTTTTGCATATTTTCATTCTTATCGCCTTCAAAAATTCCGAAATTTAATTCACGTATGTCTTTCCTTTGTACAAGTTTTAACTTTGATTGCTCACTATATTTTAATACTAAGTTAGCAGTTTCAATTGCGCGGCCACTATCACTACTGTAAGCAGCAACAAAATGAATATCTTTTAAGCCGTTTCCTAGATTTTCAGCTACTTCAACACCCGTTTCTACTAATGGCGAATCCGCCCAACCTTGCACACGCTCACTAGCATTTAACATGGTTTTCCCATGTCTAGTAATATATAACGTAACTGTATTATCTAGTGTGTTACTACTCTGTTCTATCTTATTCATTACTTTCTCCCCTTTTAGAATATAGCCTATCTGTTTAAATTTCTGGATTTCATAGACCAATAAATTGAAATTCAACTTAATCCTCAATTGCTTAAGGCCTTTTATAATCAGTGCTAACTTGTATTCTTTTACAATTATATCATCCATAGAGTTAGATTTTCCATTCTGTACGCTAACGTGATACAAGCGTTATCATCCTGAGATTTTCTATTGAATTCACGTAGTTATGTTCTTACAACAATAAAAAGAGCGAAACCCTATCTTATCAATACAGGATTTCGCTCTTTTTTATAAAGTGAAACTTCCGTCAGTCAGGGTTTTCTTCATCCCCCACTGACGGAAAGCCCGCCCAATCGGGCTTTTACGGGCAGTTATCCCCCGCCTATCTTCTTTAGAAAAGCGGAAGCGGCTCGCCCAGAATCGCAGGACGTTGGAGCCCGCGACAGAGAGGCGCTTTTTGCCTCGTCCGAGGGGGCGAAACGACCGGAGATTCTAGCCCCTAGAGCTGGACAATGTTTCTCTCTGAATCTTGAGATGGGGGTCTTACTGCCCAA
The DNA here is from genome assembly GCF_037104725.1 of Bacillus bruguierae. NCBI lineage: Bacteria > Bacillati > Bacillota > Bacilli > Caryophanales > Bacillaceae > Bacillus > Bacillus bruguierae. The sequence continues at coordinate 18,153 of NZ_JBAWSX010000017.1, forward strand.
AAATAGCGGGATAAACAATCAGAACTTATTCTAAAGCTACGGCTATTAAAACTTTTCATATAACTTTGTTATGAATGCTCTATTAAGCTGGATACAGAAACCTCTTGTTCATTATTCGGTTCACTGAGCGGATAAATTCTTGCTATTTCGTTCGTTTCATCTACATTTTGAATGTAAATTTGAACCCCGTTGTAGGTTACATTAGCCATAACTGGTGAAGCGGCAATCTCTTGTGCACGTTGTTTATTCATCATTATAACCTCCTTTTTCGTCTAACAATTATAATATTGACTTCCATTCTCTCAAATATTCTTGTTATTTCATATTAAGTAAAGTACTCATAACCACAAACTAAAAAGCAAACTTCCTATATGAAGGAGTTTGCTTTTAAAAATCACCGTTGTTTCTGAGACTGTATCCCTTGAATATATGCCACAACCTCAGGATTCACAAGTGAAGATAAATCTCCAAGTTCTTTTCCTAAATACGCAGCTTTTATAACGCGGCGCATCACTTTTGAGTTACGTGTTTTCGGCAGATCTTCGACAACATGAATATCTTTCGGGCACAATGCTTTCCCAATATGAGAGTTTACTAGACTTAATAACTCTTTTTTCAGTTCTGGTGTAAACACAGTACCCTCACGTAACACAACAAAACAATGACATACTTCGCCTTTCACTTCATCTGGAACTCCAATTGCCCCAGCTTCGATGACATCATGGTGTTTTACAAGAATGGATTCATACTCCGCAGGTCCAATGCGTTTTCCAGCAATATTTAACGTATCATCAGAACGACCTGTGATAATATATTGTTCTCCATCATATAACACCCAGTCACCATGCACCCATTTGTTTTCAAAACGAGACCAGTATGTATTTACATACCGATCGTCTTCTTCCCAGAAGCTCTTCGTCATACCGACCCATGGCTTTTCTAGACATAATTCTCCGACCTCATTTTGAACTGGTACACCGTTTTCATCTAATACAACAGCGGCCATTCCTGGTAGCGATGCATTAAAACTAATTGGCGCGATTGGTTTAATGAGGACATTTCCAAAAATACCACCAGAAATTTCAGTACCACCAGAGTAGTTACAAATTGGGACCCTTCCTTTGCAAACTGTTTCAAAGAGCCACATCCATGGATCTGGATTCCATGGCTCACCTGTTGAACCGATTACTTCCAAACTATGTAAGGAATGCTTCTCCACCCATGAATCGCCTTTTGCCATTAATGAACGAATTAACGTTGGTGAAATACCAAGGTGCGTTACTTCATAACGATCAACCATTTCCCATAAACGATCTGGTTCTGGATAATCAGGAACACCTTCATATATAACCATTGTCGCACCGTTAAGAAGAGAACCAAATAGTAAAAACGGTCCCATCATCCAGCCCATATCAGTAATCCATAACACACGGTCGCCTTGTTTGACATTCATACCAAAACCAGCATCAAATGCTGCTTTTAACGGAAATCCTGCGTGCGTATGCACCGTTCCTTTCGGCTTACCTGTTGTACCAGATGTATAAATAAGCATAAGCGGGTCGTCGCTTTTCATTTCTTCTGCGTGTGTAAATGGTTTGTCTTTTTCAAGAACACTCCATGAAATATCATAATCCTGCGGTGTAAACTCATTCCCCGCATGACGAACAATTACGACTTTTTCAACACTTGGACAATGCTCACATGCTTTATCTACTTCTTCTTTTAAAGAAACTGTTTTACCGCGGCGAGCAAATCCATCTGCGGTAATAATCATTTTAGAGCCTGCTGCTTGTACACGCGTCATCACTGCATCTGAAGCAAATCCTGAGAAAATAGGAGAAATGATTGCGCCAATTTTCATAACAGCTAACATGGCAACTACTGTTTCTGGAATCATTGGCATGTAAATGGTTACACGATCACCTTTTTCGATTCCTAAATGCTTTAAACCGTTTGCAACGCGGCTTACCCAATTGTCTAGTTCCTCATATGTAAATGATTTTGATGTACCGTTTTCACCTTCCCAAATAAGCGCCTGCTTTGTTTTCGTATCATCTTCTGCAATCCAACGAGATAGTGCAGATTCTACAACATTGCAAGTTCCATCCACATACCACTTAGCAAATGGCATACCGTTTGCTAAGTCTAACACTTCTGTATATGGTCGCATCCATTGATAACCTACAGCACGCTCTGCTGCTTCCCAAAACCACGCTGGATCTTCAATAGACTTTTCATAAAATGTTTCATAATCATCATAACCAAGCGATTGCATCCATTGATATAAGCGTGTGTTTGCTTTATATTCCTCGGCCGGAAACCAAACTGCTTGCTTCACGATTTGTCCCTCCTTCTGTTTTGAAAAGGAAAGCCCTTTAACAGGGCGCTCTCACTCATATATAAATCTATTTTGATGTTTCAACATATAAGTCACTGCTATGCAGAATAAAAGTGACCTGCACTTGTTTTCTCTCTTTGTTTTCGCACCGCACGTGGCAGGAAAAGGCCCTGACCGCTCCTATACATAGCCAGTCCCCCCCAGACCATTTAAAAAAATGCTTTTCCGTCTTTTTTATTGAGTGACTGAGTAGTTACTTCATTTTTATACTGGATAAACTGGATGTTTACGATCTGTAAACACTTGATATTTACTCATATACATATCAAAACGTTGCTTTAATTCAGTGCGTAATTGGTTTGGGTGAACAATACCATCAATAACCATTTCTGATGCAAGACGATAAATATCAATATCTTGCTTATACTCTTCACGTTTTTGCGCGATAAAGCCCTGGCGCTCTTCTTCTGGTAGCGCTGCAATTTTGTTTGCATACACTGCGTTTACCGCTGCTTCTGGTCCCATTACCGCAATTGAAGCCGTTGGAAGAGCAAGGCAGCAATCAGGTTCAAACGCAGGGCCTGCCATCGCATATAAACCAGCTCCGTATGCTTTTCGTACAACGATAGAAATTTTTGGCACAGTTGCTTCGCTCATAGCGGAAATCATTTTCGCACCGTGACGAATAATACCAGCTCGCTCTACCTTCGTACCAATCATAAAGCCTGGTACATCAGCTAAGAATAAAAGCGGAATGTGGTAAGCATCGCATAGTGTAATAAATTTCGCTGCTTTATCAGCAGAGTCATGGAATAATACGCCGCCTTTCATACGAGGCTGATTCGCAATAATTCCAATTGGCATGCCATTCATACGTGCAAATCCAGTAATAAGTTCTTGTGCAAATAACTTTTTCACTTCAAAGAAAGAGTCTTCATCAATTACACGTTTAATTAAATCGTGCATATTAAAAGGTGCATTTTGGTTTTCTGGGATAATTTGTTCTAATGTTTTTTCAAATTCTTTCGGTTCTTGAGGTTCTGTCATTGGAGCTTTTTCTAAATAGTTGCTTGGAAAGTAAGAAATATATTGACGTGCTTTTGAAATTGCATCTTCCTCTGTTTTGCAAAGGACATCTCCGCAGCCAGATACAGAGCAGTGCATACGTGCTCCGCCCATTTCTTCTAATGTCACTTTTTCACCGATGACCATTTCAGCCATACGAGGCGAACCAAGATACATAGATGCATTTCCTTCGACCATCATTACAACGTCGCAGAAAGCAGGAATGTATGCACCGCCTGCAGCAGATGGACCAAATAGTAAACAAATTTGCGGCACCTTTCCTGATAATTTCACTTGGTTATAAAAAATGCGCCCTGCCCCGCGTCTGCCTGGAAACATTTCAACTTGATCTGTAATACGTGCGCCAGCGGAATCGACAAGATAAAAAAGTGGTACACGTAATTTTTCAGCTGTTTCTTGAATACGTAAAATTTTTTCTACTGTACGAGACCCCCATGATCCTGCTTTTACAGTAGAATCATTTGCCATTACACAAACAGTGCGTCCATTTACTTTACCAGTTGCAGTAACAACTCCATCCGCAGGCAATCCTTCTTGTTCACAGTTTGCAAATAATGCATCTTCTACGTACTCACCGTTATCAAACAAAAGCGCAAGACGCTCACGAACAAATAGTTTCCCTTTTGCTGTATTTTGCTCATGATATTTCGGTGCACCGCCTTGCTTTATCGTTTCTACACGCTCTTCTAATGTACGAGATTGTTGTTTTTGATCTAGCATATTCATTCCCCCTTATAAATCGGCTTCCGTTTTTCGCGAAATGCTTGTAATCCTTCTAAGCGGTCTTTCGTATGAATAACACCTTCGTACGCTTGCTTTTCCATTTGTAAACCTGTCTGCAAGTCTACTTGCATCCCATTTGTAATTGCTTCTTTCGCACGGCGAACTGCAATTGGACCGTTCGCTGCAATTTGCTTGGCAATTTCAATTGCTTTTTCTTCTAATTCTTCAGCAGAAGTAACATATTCAACAAGTCCGTATTCCTTTGCTTCTACAGCCGAAATACGTCTTGCTGTATAAATTAATTCTTTTGCGCGTCCCATTCCAATTAAACGCGGGAGACGCTGCGTCCCGCCAGCTCCTGGAATAATTGCAAGCGAAGTTTCTGTTAAACCAAGACTTGCTGTTTCCGAAGCGATTCGAATATCACAAGCAAGACTTAATTCTGTACCGCCGCCAAGCGCAATTCCATTGATAACTGCAAGAACAGGTTGTGATAATTCTTCTACCATATCCATAGTAGAGCGAATCATTCCAACTGCATCACGCACTTGTTCTTCGTTCATATTGGCACGTTCTTTTAAATCTGCCCCTGCACAAAATGCTTTTCCCCCTGCCCCTGTAATCATTACGACACGGACATCATTTTCTTCGTTAATACGACTTAGTGTTTCTTGTAGTTCTTCTAAAAGAGCAAGTGATAAAGCATTTGCTTGCCCTTCACGATTTAATGTCACTTTCACGATATGAGGTGTTACGTAATCAACTGAAATATTTTGCAGCTGTAACATGGGATCACCTACTCACTGTTTTATGTTGCAAAGCGCGGTACACATGACTCGGAATCTGCGTACCTAGCTTGCTTTGAATAAATTTTGTTGCTTGTAATAGCTTTTCTTCATTTACATTTGTTTGTACACCCAGTTTATGAAGCATGTGAACTAAATCATTTGTTGCGACGTTTCCAGATGCACCTGGTGCATACGGGCATCCACCAAGACCACCGCATGAACTATCAAAAGTTGTAACACCGCATTCCAATGACTTTACTACATTAGCAAGTGCCATGCCGTACGTGTTATGGAAATGCATCGCAAACTTAGAAGAATCATATTTTGGGAGTAAGTGCTCTAATACACGCTCTACTTGCGCTGGATTTGCCACCCCGATCGTATCCCCAAGTGATACTTCATAAATGCCATATGAAAACAATTTGTTACAAAGTTCATCAACCGTATAAACGTTTACTTCGCCCTCATATGGGCAACCAAATACAGTTGATACGTAACCACGTACCTTTTTTCCAGAAAATAATGATTGTTTCGTTATCTCTTCAATAACAGAAAGTGCTTCATCAATTGATTTATTAATATTTTTCTTATTATGAGTTTCACTAGCAGATAAAAAGACGTTCACCTCATCTACATCTTGCAACAGCGCCCGTTCCAAACCATTTTGATTTGGAACGAGAGCTGCATATGTAACGTGCGGTTTCCGCTCAAGCGCAGCAAACACATTTTGTGCATCGGCTAAAGCAGGAATCCATTTAGGGTGAACGAAAGATGAAACTTCAATATAGGAAAGACCTGCGTCTGCCAGCATATGAATCCATTTCACTTTATCTTTTGTACCAACAATTTTCTTTTCATTTTGCAAACCATCACGCGGCCCGACTTCTTTAATAGAAGCAAAAGAAGGTAATTTCAATCGATTGCACCTCGTTTCTCACTATTCGATTTCTACTAATACATCTCCCTCATTAACAAAATCGCCTTCCTGCACAAGAATTTTCATAACGGTGCCAGCTTCTTCTACAGCGATTGGAATTTCCATTTTCATAGATTCTAAAATGACGACATCTTGATCTTCCTCTACTGTATCTCCTACACCCACTACAATTTTCCAAACGTTTCCTGCCATCGATGCATATACTTTTGTCATCATTTATTTCCCCCTTTAAATTTCGTAACCTTTATTTTTTCACAAGCTGCTTCGTTACAAAGCTTGTTGTGTAAATACCACTCTGGAATACTTCATCTTCTAAGACTTGCAGAAGCATCGGCGTATTTGTTTTAATACCCTCTACTTTTAGTTCTTCTAATGCTGTTTGTAGCTTTTGGATTGCTTCTCCTCGCGTTTCCCCATGTGCAATTACTTTTGCAATCATCGGATCATAAAACGGAGTAATTGCTACACCATCTTCTAAGAAATGATCAATGCGCACTGATGTTGGAAGAGACAGAGATGTAATTTTCCCTGGTGACGGGAAAAACGTTTTTGGATCTTCAGCATAAATGCGTGCTTCAATGGCATGACCACTACGCTTTACTTCATCTTGTGTAAACGAAAGGGTTTCGCCTGATGCGATTCGCAATTGCTGCTCAACTAAATCAAGACCGGTAATTTCTTCTGTTACCGGATGTTCTACTTGTAATCTCGTATTCATTTCTAAGAAATAGAAATTTTTCTCATCATCAACAAGAAATTCAATCGTTCCTGCATTTGTATAACCGAGTGCTTTCGCAGCTTTTACTGCAACCTCACCCATTTCTATGCGCGCTGCTTCATCTAAAAATGGAGATGGCGCTTCTTCAATTACTTTTTGATTACGGCGCTGCACCGAACATTCACGTTCCCACAAATACACCGTATTCCCTTGTTTATCAGCAAGCACTTGAATCTCAATATGATGCGCATTTGTAATCAATCGTTCCATATACATTTCCCCGTTGCCGAAGAAATTCTTTGCACGCGTTTGATTACTTTCAAATGCTTGAGTGAGCGCTTGTTCAGTTTCTATTACTTGCATACCAATGCCCCCGCCGCCAGCGGATGCCTTTAACATAAGTGGATAACCAATTTGGCCTGCAATTTCTTTTGCTTCTTCAACAGTTGGAATGCTAGATGAAATACCAGGTACAATAGGAACTTCAGCCGCTAACATTGCTTTGCGAGACTCAATTTTGCTTCCCATCTTTGCAATCACATCTTTGGAAGGACCGATAAAGACAATTCCTTCTTCTTCACAACGCAATGCAAATGTTGTATTTTCTGACAACAATCCATAGCCTGGATGAATTGCCTCTACTTTTGTTTCTTTCGCAATTTCAATGATCTTTTCAAGATTTAAATAGCTTTCTTGAACACGCGGACCGCCGACAAGATGTGCTTCACTTGCCATTTTCACATGTAGGGCAGATTCATCAGCTTCTGAATAAATTGCCACTGTTTGAATTCCTAGTTTTTCACACGTCTTTATAATACGAACAGCAATTTCACCACGGTTAGCAATTAATATTTTTCGAAACATATTGAACCCTCCTCTTAGCGACATCCTAAATGCCTTGAAATAACGAGACGTTGAATTTCAGAAGTACCCTCACCAATTTCTAATAACTTTGCATCACGAATATGACGCTCTACTTCATACTCACGCATATATCCGTAACCACCATGAATTTGCACAGCTTGGTTAGATACACGGCTTGCTGTTTCAGATGCAAAAAGTTTTGCCATCGCAGCTTCTTTTCCGAATGGTTTATCATTGTCTTTTAACCAAGCAGCTTTATGTACCATATTGCGTGCTAATTCAATTTCTGTTGCCATATCTGCTAATTTAAATTGAATTGCTTGGAAGTTTGATAGGGAACGACCAAATTGTTTGCGCTCCTTCGCATATTGCAGTGCACGCTCAAATGCAGATTGAGCAATCCCTACTGCTAATGAAGCAATGGAAATGCGACCACCATCTAACGTATATAAAAATTGCTTAAATCCTTTATTTATATCTCCAAGAATATTTTCCTTCGGTACACGAACGTCATCTAAAACAATTTCACATGTATTAGAAGCACGAACGCCCATTTTGTCGTACGGACTAGAAATTGTTAATCCTTCGCTATTTGTCGGTACGATAAAAGCAGAAATACGTTTTTTACCGCTTTCCTCAACACCATTGATAGCGGTTACAATAATTGTATTTGCATACTCGGCATTTGTAATCCAGCACTTCTCACCGCTAATTACATATTCATCACCGTCTAATACGGCTTTCGTTTGTGTGCCGCCAGCATCAGATCCAGCATTTGGCTCCGTTAATCCAAATGCACCAAGTGTCTTACCAGATGCCATTGGAACTAAATATTTTTGTTTTTGTTCTTCTGTACCAAAATAATAAATAGGAGAAGCACCTAATGAAATTGTCGCCGCATAACTTAACCCTGTACCACCACAAGCGCGGCCAATTTCTTCAACTGCTAGTGCATACGATAACGTATCGCCGCCAGAACCACCGTATTCTTCAGGGAATGGGATTCCTAACAAACCAAGTTCGCCCATCTTTTGAAACGTTTCATATGGGAATTCTGCCGTTTTATCATAATACACAGCCTTTGGAGCGATTTCCTTTTCAGCAAAGTCGCGCACCATTTCTTTAATCATTTGTTTTTCTCTAGTAAGAGTAAATTCCATTTGTCACACCCCTTATCGAATTCGTTATTTCGACAGCGCGTGCGTATATAGTACAAACATTACTCTAAAGAAGAATGAATAATAGTAAGATAATTGCTACAATTCTGTCACAATTTAATTGTAAAACAGAATCTGTACTATTGCACAAAAAAATTCCTACATTGTTCTACAACAACATAGGAATAAAAAAGTCGAATTATGAAATTTTTTGTTTAATAATCTCGCCCTTTTCCAGAATCTGTAATTTCAACTAACATTTCTGGATACGGTTCAAAATATGTTTGTTTCAGTAAATATATTTCTTCAAATCGGATTGCCCAAGATTTTAAAATGGTAAGTAAGCTGCTTAATGGTATTTTCTTTTCAGCATACTTACTGAGTAAAGACAGAAAATGATCTTTTTCTTCTTTCTTTAATTTATTTTTAAAATACCCGAAAATATGCTGACATACGTTGATATTTGATGTATACCGCGGTGTACGATTTAACAATTCATGCAATATTTCCTCATACATTGCAAATACTTCATTAATCGGTCGCTTTTCCTTATTCGCAATGACGCGCCCTAATTCTTTTTGCTTTGTTTGATTATATGCCATGAATAAATACTTATGATCAGATTGAAATTCAACTAATGCTTTCATGTTTTTATTTTTCTTTAACGTTTTAAAATGTGCAATTGTAAATAGCTGCGTCAAAAAATGTTCGCGAATGATAAAATTCGACAGTCTTCCTTCTTCCTCAATCGCTAAATGTGCAAATCCTGCTAAGACTGCACTACCAAATAACCCGGCGCCCTTTCCTTTTGTGGGTGCCTTTCCTAATCCAGCATATATTTTCACATCACGCGTTCCGCAGCTTGGTGACCTATTTTTCAAAATGAAACCATCCACATCTGGTAAGGAAGATAAAAATACATTTGAAAATTGCTGCATTTTTTCCGTTAAGTCGGCACCTGTAGATGGCTGCACTAATTTTTGCGTCCCATCTTGGTCGACAATACGAATCGTTTCTCTTGGAATGCCAAGTCCAATCTCCACTTCTGGGCAAACTGGAATGAATTCTACATACGGCTGTAAATTACGTACTGTTGCATCAGAAAGCTTATCACCGTTATAACGACATGCTTCAAATTCTAAACATTTACTTACGACAACTGTTGGTTTTACAAATTGCCTCATACAATTACCTCCGAGGTGTTAGTCCGTATAAAATGAATTGAACGGTAGACTCGATTTCAGCCTCATCATCCCACTTTTCTTCTGGTAGTAATAAAAAACGAGTTAAAATTAAGCCAATAACAGCTGATATGGTAAATCGTAATACTCCTGGTGTTGGAATTTCAATAATTTGTCCTTGCTCCTGAAAATGATTCGCAATTTTTTCAAAACGAGAGTAAATTTCCTTTGCGAATAGTTGTTGGATTTCATCTTTCAGTTCAGGTTGAAATGGTACTTCTTGAATTAAAATTTTCAGCATCGGAAAATGCTTCCTCGCAAATTCAAAGCGATTCCGAATAACCGTACGTAAAAAGTTTTCATATGAATCATACGTATTGTCAAATATTTCTTTCACAAAAGTTTGCACAAAAAATGGTGCAGCAAATTTTGTTAACGTTGGCATCACAACCGCAAACAACAAATCTTTTTTCGTTTTATAGTAGCGGAAAATCGTTCCTTCTGCTACACCGGCACGCTTCGCAATTTCACTCGTTGAAGTTGCTGAATATCCTTTTTCACTAAACATGTCTACTGCTGCTTCTAAAATACGCATTTGCCGTTCATTGCGCTTATCTGTCCCTGTAGCGGCAATTAATTCTTCTAACCAATCCTCTTTCATGATAGGCTCCTTTTTTCTTCCATTATATTCTTCTATGCTTCTTCAAAGCAAACACGTTACCGAATGTAAACACAATCGCAAATAATAATAAAACACCAAGATCACCAGCAATTTCGCTAAATCCTTGATTTCGAATCATAACTTGTCGCATCGCATCTGCACCGTATGTTAATGGAAATAACTTTCCTAATAGCTGTAACCACTTATTCATAGACTCAATCGGAAATAAACCTGAAAAGAAAATTTGCGGTACGATAACCAATGGGATAAACTGAATCATTTGAAACTCATTGTTTGCATACGCTGATAAAAATGTTCCAAGCGTTAATGCTGTTAATGAAAGCATACATGTAATAAATAACGTCAGCCACGGTGAACCTGCAACATATAAATCAAGAACATACACAGAAAAACTAACAATTAGGATGGATTGGAAAAACGCAAAAATACCAAATCCAATAATATAACCCGCAACAATCTCCCAGCGCCGAATTGGGGTTGATAATAATCGTTCCAAAGTACCGCTTAAACGCTCCCTGACAAATGAAACTCCTGATAAAATAAAGACAAAGAAGAATGTAAAGAAACCAATTAATACCGGACCTAATCCATCAAACATCGTAAAATTAGCTGAGCCGTGTAAATAAGAAACATCTGGTTTCATCACTGCCGATTCTGGTTTTTCCATACTCTTTTGCAAAACTTGCATAACCGCACGATTTTTCGATGAATCACTGCCTTCTAACGTTACTTTCATCTTTCCATGATCTACAGTAACCATCGCATCAATTGCTTGATCTTCTAATTTTCTATGTGCCTTATCTTTATCGTACTCATAAATAGAAGCATCTTGTTTTTTCATTGCGTCTACAATTGGTGCCGGTACATCAACTAAAGCAATATGAGGTTTGTAGTCTTTTTGTGTAAATACAAGTGAAAGAAGCCAAAGAAGTAGCATCGGTGCTCCGAACATAAGCGCAAGCGATCGTTTATCTCGGAAAAATTGACGAATAATACGGATAACAACTCCAAATACTCTCATCGTTCCATCGCTCCTTCCAATAAAAAGACATCTTCAATACGTCCAGATGTTGTTCGTTGTTTTAGTTCTGCTGGAGAACCAGTTGCAATCAACTTCCCTTCACGAATTAAGCCAAGACGTTCACAAAACTCTGCTTCATCCATAATGTGCGTTGTAACAATAATTGTTGTTCCTTGTTTTTTCAGCTCATAAAACTTATCCCAAATCGATTTTCGTAAAACAGGATCGATACCGACAGTCGGTTCATCCAAAATAAGAAGCTTTGGTTCATGCAAAAGTGACATAGCAAGTGATAAACGCTTCTTCATTCCACCTGAAAAATGTTGCACTTGCTTTTTGGCATCCTCAGATAACTGCACAAGCTCAAAAACTTCAGATATACGTTCTCTCTTTTGTTTTCCCTTTAATCCATACATTGTCGCAATAAAATCAGCATTTTCATAAGCGGATAGTTCATCATACAATGCATCAGCTTGCGCCATATATCCAATTTGTTTCATTCCATTCAAATTTGGCATAACCGTTTGCAGTGCAGTTACTTCCCCTGATGTTGCTTCGCTAATACCAGCAATCATTTTAATAAGTGTTGTCTTCCCTGAACCAGACGGACCGACTAAACCAAAAATTTCAGCTTCGCGGACAGAAAATGAAATATCTTGAATCACTTGTTTCTTTCCAAAGTACTTGGAAACATGATTAAGCGTTACAGCCTCGTTTATTAGAGACATAAACTTTCCTCCTCTTCACTTTAATGAGTGAGTACTCACTTTTATTTTAAACTGATATTAATATATGTCAAACGTTTCTTTTTGTTGTTCGTTACAAACACCTTTTCTTTAATGCTTGTTCTCTTCAACAAGAAAACTCAACAAAATAAAAAACGAGATGAATTTCCATTAGAATCCAAGAAATGCAGAATAAAGAACCGCTTTAAAATAAAAAAATTCCTCAACATAAATGCTGAAGAATTTTTTATAATAGTTTTACATAGCAGCTTCTTTTTTTGTAACTAATATTTTTTTTGATATTGCAAATGTAAAAGGAATTGCAATTACAGATGAAATCAAAGGTGCGATGTCCTTATTCAAGTTCAATATATCAACTAAAACATAAATACTAATTGTCGTAATGATAAAGTTTATAATGTAAGTTAACGGAAACTGGAAAAACTTCTTTAATGTTACTTTTGTTCTATACGTAAAGTATGTATTCATAAAAAAAGAACCAATCATACTTACGATAAAAGCTATACTATGTGCTGTTAAAGTATGAAAATGAAAAGCATGAGTAAATAATAAATAAAGTAGCCAATAGTTTAATGTATTCATACATCCTACCAAAACAAATCTAGCTATTTGTTTGTAATTATTGTTCATTGTCACCCTCCCTACGCGCAAACTGAACCATATTATACCATATAAAGAGATTTCTAACATACAAAAGTTACAGTCGTACAGATTGCGTGCTTAATACAAGGTTATCGTAATCCAATATGTATCGAGAGTGCACGGGAGAACTTTTTAATTTTAATAAGCCATTGGAATAAATAAGCATAATTCCAATGGCTTTTTTACTTTACTACGTTACATAGCAAACTCATGAAACAATAAGATTAACTACGTTTTTGCTTCTTATTTGATGGCTTCTAATTCTATATAAATCTAAATTAAAAAACTAACATAAAACCATTTTTTTAGATGGTCGAGAGCATCTGGTCATGCGTAGAAGCGGTCAGGGCCTTTTTCTGCCACATGCGCAGTGAAAACCAGAGATAGCAAGCGAGTACAGTTTCCTTTTTCTCTGCATAGCAGCAACCTATATGTCGAAAAATTAAAGTGGATTTATATAAATTTTCCCCATACTATTTTTCTCCTCTTAAAATAGCTTTTTTTAAAATAAAATAAGTAATAGAAAATAGTAAACAAGTAGCTATTGTACCAAAAGTTGCAATCGAAATTTTACCCGCCATTGTTTCGTTTGGATCTAATGCATTTGGTAAAATTGTACCAAATACAGCAAGACAAGCCATTAGAATCATAATGTATTTTAAGATTTTTATTTTCCGATTCATATTGATTCACTCCTCTATTCCTAAACAGCAATTTCTAAAGATTCTCCTAATGTCCAAAGAGATACCAATCTCTAACTTGTAATTTTTTACAAATAAATATATGAGACTTTTCTAGAATCTAAGCTGAGAAATCAGTAATAATTTCTACCACTTCAATTGTTCCGTTAATCAAAAGCTCGGGAAGCTCATTTTTCACATTACCCTTCCAATATTCTCTAGCTTGTTCAATTTTTTGAGAGAAAGGAGCCCCATCTTCCTTTGGTAAAAGATTTCCATCTCCCTCAAAAGAATTCCCAATAACTCGAAGTTTAACAATCTGCAAAACTTTCCGATTGTAAGAATCAAATAATTCTTTCCATTTCAAAGCGTCTTCATAGCTTTTCGCAGCGTATAAACAAGACAACCTTGAAGGATACTCCGGATATTCTTGCAGTCTAACCATTTCTACTATTACTTCTCTAATCGCTCTGATTGTTTGGTCTACATATTTAATAGCTACTTCGGTATTTTCTTTATTCAAGTTCAAGCCTTTATCTGTATAATGACTTTGTAAAATCTGAATGAAGTCCTCACCTTTAGAATTCAATTGTTCCCTCTCAAAAAAGAAGCGATATAAGGTATTGTTTTGGTTCTTGTTAAAGTTAATAATCTGCCCAAGGCTCATTTTTTTCCTAGTAACAATGTGATAAACATACAAGTCGTTCTCTTTCATGGCCTGCCTCCTATTGGTGTTCATTGTGTTGGTTATATCATACAATACACCATATTATACCAACGAATAGGGGCGATAAGGGAGAATTTTCCGCTTAATGGGGTAGCTCAAGTTAAGATTTTGAAGCCCTTCTATAAAAAAGCTGCACAGCAAAATTATTAAAATAAGCGGCTTGTCTAAATTATGTATACTTCAAAGCATTTCACCATATATAACCTTTTTAACGTATTTCCAAAAGAAGTTCCCATCTCTAAACGCGTGACGGGCAAGAGCCCAGCAGTAAGGTGTGGTGGGTAGTTGACTCGTTTCTATTCACTTCCAGGTGCTTTTTTATTGTTTTCTATTTTAGAATGTACAGGGAATTCCATGACAGCTTTTAGACCTCTTTGGTCCTTGTCGCTTGCAAGAATAAGACGGCCGTGATGGGCCTGCACAATCCTTGCCACCATCGGAATCCCCAGACCGTGACCTTGCTGAACAGTTCGCTTTCTCCTTGATGAATAAGGTAATTCGGTAATCTCCGTCAATTTCTCCTTCGGGATTCCCCGTCCATTATCCCTTACGATAAGGCGATATTGGGAACGGTCCTTGGATAGAGAGGTTTCTAGTATGATTTCACAGCCCTGCGGGTTATGAAACACACTGTTTTGGACGAGATTAATGATTGCCCGAAGCAGCAATTTCTCGTCCCCAATAATTTGAACTGCTTCAACAGTCAGGTTTAAATCAATGTCATACTGGTCATCCAATCCATTATTCAAAAAATCGGTGGCAACTTGTCTCGCCAAAACTGATAGCCGGATGTACTTCAAATGCAAAGGCTGCATTTCATACTCGAGCATGGAGACTAGGTTTAGGTCGCTTACAAGTGAGCGCAACTTCTCACCCTGATGCCGGATGATACCAGCCCGATGCCTCTGCTCCTCCGGCAAATCCAAATTATCCTCCATTTCGCTTGCATAGCCGAGAACAATCGAAAGTGGAGTCCGGATATCATGAGAAATCCCGGCAATCCAGTTAGAACGTGCTTCATCTCGTGCCTTTAACGCGGCCGTCTTATTTTGAAGCTTAGCCGACGCGGCATTCATGCTCTGAGCCAAATCACCGAATATACCTTTGGAATCCAACTGAACTGCTTCCTCTCTAGCAAGATTGTGGACTCCTGACACAAGAGGACGTATCCCTCTTATGAGACGCATGCCAATCACGACAGAAATTAGCAAAGTCACCCCAAAATTAAAGAGCAGCAGCAGCACGAGCCGCAGGGGCATCGATCTTAACCAATCAGAAAGAAAATCGAATTGATACTTCCAGTGGCTTTCCTTTGGATACCCCACTACGATTAGGCCGTCCTCATGTTCCAAAATATAGACAGGATATTTCAAAAGATAATAACGTGAGAACTTGGCTACATCGACTAGATTGTAGGACCTTGGAACATCGTTAGGCAGATGGTAATCCCATTGCACATGGCCATCTGCATCGAGTAGCATGGCCCATGCATGGTTGTGCTGCAGAAGCTTGGCAGCGTGCTCGTCCAGACGATAGCCGGTGTCCTGCTTCCCCAATCCTTGAGCCACTTGCTTAAGCACACCTTCCGGGGACGGGCGTTGATTAATTTCCTTGAATACCAGCGTGCCTAGCAGTACGAAATTAAAAATAAGCAGAAATATCGAAATAAAGATGGTCGTCGTGGCAAACCGGCGTAATATACGAATAATTCCTTCCACTCAATGATTCTCCTTCACCAGCAGTTTATATCCCAGTCCCCTGACGGTGAGAAGATGGATTGGTTTGGAAGGATCCATCTCGATTTTTTCACGGATCCGCCTAATATGAACCATCAAAGTATTTTCATAACCGTAGCTGTCATCTCCCCAAACGGCCTGACATAGGGCATCGCTTGTAACGATTCGCCCCTGATTTTCATACAACTTCACAAGAATGGCATGCTCCTTTGCCGTTAATGGCATCTCCTTCTGATTCCTGTGCACGACAGCGCTTTCTAGATCAATGATCTGTTCTCCTAATCGGAAGACAGATAGACACTCCGCCACGGAAGAGGAGTAGACCCGCTTCAGAATTGCCATGAGCCGCAATACCAGCTCACGCGGCAGGAACGGCTTCACAATGTAATCATCTGCCCCCAAACCTAGTCCGAGCAACCGGTCTTCATCCTCACCCCGTGCGGAGAGAAAAAGGACTGGCATGTCCGAGAACTGCCTGATGGAAGACAGAAGTGAAAATCCGTCACCATCTGGCAGCATGACATCAAGAATCACGATATCTGGCTTGCCGGTGTGGCAGAATGACAGAGCTGAAGCGCAGTCGGCGGCAGTGTAAATGCGGAAAAAGCCCTCTTTTCTTAAAAATCTTTCAATCATTATTCTGATTTCCGGTTCATCATCTACAATTAATATTTTTTTGTCTTTTAAATTTTCCATCCTGCATCACCTAATTTTATTATACATGAAAAAGGAAATTATTTACGTTTCATTTCATACTCACCTGAACTTTTAATACAGGCTGACGCACAACCTTGACACCCTATTTTAAAGCCTGTAAAGTTACATTATTTTCTTAACTTGATGGCTATGGGACGTCTCCTTCTTCTTTCAGATCCTTATTATTTCCGATACTGCTGTTGCACCGCCTTAGGTAGCTTTATGAAGTTAACCTCTTCCCAGTGCGTGACGCCCCGAAGCAGTGTATAATATAGCTGGACGTAAGCCCCCTCTCTCAATTGCTTTCCGGCCGAAAAACTAAGTTTTTTCTTCTTCCCTTTCTCATCGTAGGCAGTCAACTCATAGTCATAACGCCCATTCTCCTTCTGAACGCCGGCGCCAGTTATCTCTGTGTAGTAGAGGGTTTTTCCTGCATGATTGTCAGGTGTAAGCTTCTCCGGGGTGAAGAAGAACATCCACAAGCATGCCCCAATCACGATGATGAACCCAAGTACTAACAATATTTTTTTCATCATAAATTCCTCCTAAGCTCAATCAGGATGAGACAATGTCTTTATTCTTCAACCGTCGGATTGACATCAACAAAAAAATAATAACGAAAGCCATATTGATCACCCAAAACAGAAAGTTCTGTATGTTAGTCAACTTATTCTGGCTCATTACACTCATGCCAATGTTGAGTAGTGAGAACGGAAAAAATGCTCCCAGCTTGGCAATGTACATACCCAGACCGATAAAAACCCCGCACAGACTGATACCGATAGGCGTAGCAAAGCTGCGGATCCGCAGCGACAGTCCCAATTGCAAAGCACTAATGGACAAAGAAGCATACCATCCACGTATCGCCCATCCTATAGTCTCTATAGGGAATGGTCCAGGTATAAAGAACAGGGTACCTGTAAGCCAGTAGAGTCCTATGAATAGCCCTTGCGCAAACAAGATTAAAATGCTAACGATAATCAATTTGGAAATAAACACACTGGCAACCGATACAGGAGAGGTCATAATCATATTCCAATTTCGGTTTAAATGTTCCAGTCTACATATGTAGGAACAACAGATGGCAATTAGAATAGGTAGAAAAAAAACACCGTAAAACAGGCTGACCTGGGTCCACAAGCTGTACCAACCATTTTGCAGGACGTCCTGGTTCATATAATAATTCGCACAGCCAATCAGCAGACTTATAATAGGAAGTACAGCAAGTACAAGACCAATCCGGGAATGGCGCAGTTTGAGCCATTCAACAGAAATACTTCGTTTCATCAACTTCCCTCCTCAGATTTCCTGCCGGGTTACATGGATGCTTCCGGCGAAGTAGAACAGAACGGTCATAATCAGCGCAGCCACTACAATTCCCAAGCTTACCGGTTGTACCATATAGGTGCTTGCAGACTCAGCGTATAGATAAGTAACCGGGCTGAGATCCAAATAATAAGACCAAATAAAAATATGTCTAGTAACAGCTGGGAATAATCCAGCAGTCATTCCTATGAAGCCACCCAGCATGCCAAAGCATAACGCAAAGGCCTGGTTTTTGATGGAAAAAGAAATCCATTGCTGAAGTGCTGTAACAGCGAGAGTCGTCAGTAGGGTACCCCCAATGAACCGGATTAGCAATTCGATAGGAGGAGCACCGGGAAAACCCTTTATTAGTCCAAACCCAATCATGAATACGGTCTGTGCAAAGATACCGTACAGAAGCAGACTATTGGCGCATATATACTTTACTGCGTAGAGATGCCCGCGTCTCACATTGGTAGCAACAAGCATTTTCCAAGTCGCCCCCTTATGCTCCATATCACAAATACGTGAGACAACAATGGCTGAAATAATCGGCATAAAAAGCCCATTCATGGAGGATATACTAAAAAAAACCGATTCCCAAACGGCGTTATCCGGATTGCTAGCAATTGCCCGGCTAATAGACATAAAGGCCCACAGCATCTCCACGACAAGGAATAATATAATCATGAGCCATATTTTTTTGCGACGGATTTTGAAGTATTCCAGTCCTAATATTTTGATCACAAGCTCCGCTCCTTTCCTGTCAACTCTAGGAAAATATCCTCCAAACTTTTCTTCTGCTCCTCGATCCGAATGACAGAGATTTTTTGTTCAACAAGCAATCTGTTCATTTCCGCCACTTCCGTATCCCGAAGATTGTCGAATTCAAGCCTGCTGCTGCTTTGGAGCGGACTGTAACCTTGAGTGAAAAGTAGTTGCTCGGCTTTGGCATTGTCTCCGGTTTTTATACAAATGGTGTTTCTATTCTTTTGCCGCAAGCTTTCCATACTACCCTGGAACAGCAGATTTCCTTCACTGATAATACCTACTGAAGTAGCAATCTGTTCTATCTCCGAGAGTAGGTGGCTGGAAAGCAATATGGTTATTCCATAACGTGCGGGTAATGATTTGATAAGCTCCCGGATTTCACCAATGCCCGCGGGATCAAGACCGTTCGTCGGCTCATCGAGAATCAGTAGCTTTGGAAATGCGAGCAGAGCCATTGCGATTCCCAGCCGTTGCTTCATTCCTAGTGAATATTGTTCAGCTTTTTTGTTTTTCTGATTTTCTAGTCGTACGATACGAAGCGCTTCATGTACATTTTTATCTGGTACGTTCCGCAAGCGCTGCATGACCTTCATATTCTCAAGCCCTGTCAGATGCCCGTAGTAGGAGGGAGATTCAATCAACGATCCGGTACGTTGTAGAATGGATGAGCGATGTTTGCTTAGGCTTTCCCCGAAAATTTTAATTGTCCCTTCAGAAGGCTTGATGAGTCCTAGCAGCATTTTTAGCGTGGTTGTTTTCCCCGCTCCGTTTGGACCCAGAAACCCATAGATTTCTCCTTCCTGAACATAAAGATCCACTTTATTTACACGATTAATAGCCCCATACATTTTGGATAGGTTTTGCGTTTGCACAATAGCCGAAGCACTCATATGAAAAGTCAGCTCCATTCAAAATTTTTAGATGTTTCTCTTCGCTTTCAACTGTAATGCGTCCACCTTTCCACAGTCTAAAGAGAACCTTACATCAACCTTAAATCACTTACTTTGTATTAAATTCTTAACTAGTTGTTGATTTAAAATAAAGTTTGATGACGTACTCCGTTTACCCCATTCTATTCGAAAGTGAAAAGTGTCTGGGGCGCGAATCCTATGGAAGGCAAAATAAATTAGCTGCTGCTTTACGTGAAATGAGAAGAATTGAAAGGACCAATTTTATTTTTGATTACATATCTAGTAAAGTCTTACAGTGTCGTATTCAACAAGGATTAAGTAAAGTGAAACTTCCGTCAGTGGGGGTTTTCTTTATCCCCCCTATCTTCTTTGCTTCCCTCTGAATCTTGAGGTAGGGGTCTTACTGCCCACGAATAGCGGGATAAAAGTGAAGCAATGAATGGTCTTACCAAAGCTCTATTCTTTTGGGGACGAGGCGAATTACGAGATAGAGGATTGCAAAGTTAGATTCACTCAAACCACTTAGCCAATGAATGAAAGCCGATTCTTCCTTAGCCTAGGAAAAATCGGCTTTTTTCATGTCCAAATTTACTTAGAGTATGTTTTTTGGAATTCATTAACAGAACCCCTATTTGGAGTATCGTTTTTTATATACAATAATTGGTGAATAACTGATTGTTATACCTTCAAACTAAAAAATTCCGTTATACATAACGGAATTTTTTTCATACTATATTTACTGACCTAAATTTTGAATCTTATCTTTTAAGTCTTGAACTTGTTGAATTGTCTGCATAAGATCCGAGTTTTTGAATTGTTCTACATCCATTTTTCCTTCTTCTACCTTTTTCATAGTTGTATCAATTAATTCATTTAACTTTTCATTATATCCAACAATTTGCTGATGCATATCCTTTGCTACATCAGGAGGTGTCAATTCATTAAAAGCTGGAATATCCTTTTGGATTTCTCTGAGTCTAGTTTCTAATTCTTTGCGGGCAGCACCATCGTTGATTGCTTTTTCTACTAATCCCGGCGCTTCATTTGCAAACGTACTCACTTCATTAACATAGTCTATTGCCTTTTGAGCATAGTTAATTGAATTCTTACCTTCTTCAATCATAGAGCAGCCTGTTAAACCAATTACCAGCATACACATGAATAACAAAGCTTTTTTTATCGACATCTCTTCATCTCCTCTAAATTCGTACAAATCCACCTATTTATTGTTAACATTTAGAAAGTAAACGTCAAGTAACTTCAAAAAGTATAAATGACAATTTTAAAATCATCTTACAATTATCTCATTCTATTATATTTTTTCTAGGTGTGTATTTCTTATGCTTTCATTATCACATCGAAATAGTATATAAACTATCTAATAACCTTACATCAATATGACAGTTTTGTAAGGTTTTATAAGTAAAAATATAAAAAGAGCTTATATACAGAGGTAGTATCACATGCCCAGAAATAAAGTTTAATTAAAAGAATGTCATTAAACCTTATTTGTCTTTTCTTGTGAATGTTTATAAAATTCCTATAAGAAATCTCGGTCCTTTCTATGATTCATATGTCACTAAAGCACCCATTCGTTAAAAAAGGCTGGAACTATCGCCACCATTCGTTAACGGTAATTCTATGTGATTTCCCATTTTTATCTATAATCTCTACAAGACAATCATTTTTTCTTTCTTAATAATAACCTGCAGCACAAAAGATACTTCCCTTCCCACACCTTCTGCTCTATATGTTACTTTGGAATAAAGTTTGATTAAAACAAGTTCTTCTTCAACAAACCTACATTCGATTTATCCCATTCACTTAAATTGGGATATTATCCTTGATGGGATAAGCTATCCCTTATTAATCAAGAGTTTTCAATTTAGGGCTCTTCGATGCTTCATTAAAATAGTCTCTGTGTTTACTGCGTATAATGTTATTTTAACTGGAAATACATATAACATACATCTGTAAGCTTGCCGTGTGCCAAGGGTACAAGCAAAAATATAACATATTCATATAATATAACAATTTAAAAGAAAAGAGGTGCTTATGATTGGCTAAAAAGGATATTCTATTTGCTTTCGCTGAAAAAAGTAATATACAACTTAATTTACCACAAAATGGCGGATTAACTGTTCTTACAATCCCGGCTTTTGATGCATCAGGGTTTACTGTTAAGTTAGAAGCGATGGCAGAGGTAGTAGTTCAGAATGCAACTCCTGATTACACCGTTGCTATGGATATAGTTTTACTTCGTAATGGAATTGACATAGCTCGAACAAGTGAGGTCAATGTAGGTAACGGTCTACAATATATTACAACTCCTAATATAACTTGGGTTGATATACCTCCACCTGGAACTCACACTTATGAACTTTTTATAACGATAAGTACTAATCCGTTTGTGGATGAAAGATTTGTTCTCACTCGTGCATTAACTGCGACTCTATTCCCACCTGATAATGTTCTTCCTTCGGTATCAAATTGAATCTAAAGAAAAGACGATTGTATACGAACAATCGTCTTTTCAGACTACAACTATTTTTTAACATCTAAAAAAGGCATTGGGATTAATAAACATAATTCCAATGCCTTTTTCACTTTACTACGTTACAGAGTAAACCCATGAGAAATTATAATTAACTACGTTTTTGCTTCTTATTTGATGAAGGAACTTTAGCGGAACCTGTTTCGCGCGTAGTCGTTCCTTGCCCTTCAACT
Source organism: Bacillus bruguierae (assembly GCF_037104725.1). Taxonomy (NCBI): domain Bacteria; kingdom Bacillati; phylum Bacillota; class Bacilli; order Caryophanales; family Bacillaceae; genus Bacillus; species Bacillus bruguierae. The sequence goes on from NZ_JBAWSX010000017.1 coordinate 40,589, forward strand.
TGTGAAGAGCCAAGACCTGCTCTAGAAGGATCCTGTTTAACTTTTCGACCCACTTTGCTCACCTCCAACGTTACTTTTTGCTTAGATGCGTGAAACTATGCAGAATAAGGTAATAGACTCCCTTTCCTTTTCATAAACTGCTTTTTCATAGTTTCTAACAGGAAACTCATAAACCTTGGTTGTATATATAACATAAGCTTATATTTTAAAGGCAAATGAAACGGGAGGAATTTTCAATGAAACATCCTGTCTTACAAGTTTATGATTATCACGTTTGGGCAAACAAAAAACTCTTTGAACACTTAAAGACATTACCAGCAGACGTTTGGTCTACAAAAATACAAAGTGTCTTCCCTTCTATTTCGCAAACATTTATGCATATGTATATTGCTGATACAATCTGGCTAGGTACTTTATTAGGCAAACCTTTTGATGAAGTGAAGACATCTGCAATACACCTTTCAGAAAAGATAAAAGATACAACTATCAAGGAAATGGAACAACTATTTTTAACTTTATTCGAAGATTATCAAGAGTTTTTCGCCCATGAAGAAAACTTAGAGAAAGTCATTTCACCTGAACATCCTCACTTTGGACGATTAGACACGAATGTCTTTGAATTGGTTCAACATGTTGTGAATCATGGAACATATCATCGCGGGAATATAACGGCTATGTTAAGACAGTTAAGTTATACAGGAACTTCGACTGATTATATTTTTTATTTGTATGCAATGAAATAATAAAAAAACAATTATAAATGGTCTGTTTATAAGTAAAGTGTTTCATTCTCTACTCATAAACAGACCATTTTAGTTGAACGTAACGAAAATCTATTTAGGATTTTTTATGTACATAGCAGCTTTATATTTCTCTTGAAACGCTTTAAATTGCTCATCATATTTCTCAAGTTTTTTAATATCTAGAATTGCGTTTAAAAATGGTTTACGTTTACCAATTACCATAATATCTTTTCCATCAATTGAATCATTTAATTTTACATAGGGATGAAAATAATCACATTTAGTTTCAGGTAATGCAACAGATAACTTTGCATATTCCTCTGTAGGAAATTGATTAGATATTTTTATTTCCAGTAAATTTTTTAAACATGTTACAGGCTCTAAAGATCCATCTTTGACCCGTATATTAGTTAAACTTAAATATTTAAGATTAACCAATTGTTTAAGAGGATCAAGTGTATTAATTTTTAAAGCGTTCCCTATACCACCTGATAGTTCTAATTTGTTCAGTGTTTGACAATATTGTAAAGGCTCAATATCATTTAACAAGTTTCTAAATGGTACATTATTCTTTAATAAAGCTCTATATGTTATAGAAGAGTTTTTTGTCACTCTATGCAACTTCTTATTCATTAGCACCACTCATTACTTTAGGACAAGTAAGCGACTTCCCATTATCATTAGATGTAATGCTAAGCATATACGGTACAGCGACATGTGACCAATCCTCAGCTGTTGGAGAACTCGATACATACTCTGGTGCACATGATTGTAACATTGAAGTATGAATGCCTCCGCCTGGATCTAGCGCCACTACTGCCAGTTCTTTTGGTAATTCTAGTGCCATGGATTGAGTCAACCCCTCTAGCGCAAACTTGGAAGCACAGTACGGTGCAAGTTTAGCTTCGCCAGATCGTCCCCAACTAGAGCTAATGTTGATAATGATACCTCGTTTATTATGAATCATAGCTGGAACAAATGACTGTATCACATTGACTGCACCATTCACATTGATATTCATAACATTTGCAAACTCTTCTGAATAAATAGTCCAAAGATCCGCATTTTTATTCACAATAGAAGCATTATTAATAAGTAAATCTGGCGTACCGTATCGCTGAAGTATATGCGCTCCCCAAGCACTAACAGCTTGATTATCTGAAATATCTACAGATTGAAAATCATGTTTGCTGTCAAATTGGCTCCTAATTTGCTCAATTTTATCTTTAGAACGACCACATCCAGCAATGAACCAGCCTAGTTCAGAAAAACGATCAATTAATGATCGACCTAATCCTTGAGTCATTCCAGTGATTACTACAAGTTTTTTATTTTTTTCTCTAATCATTTGATCCCCCTCGCTTTCTGAAAACTTAGCTATTTAAACTTATTTTACACTTTTTTAATAACGGATACTTGCTACATATTGACTAAACTTTTTACAACTTTAGTAGTAAATTACTCGGCTCTATTTTTTAATAAAGAAATATTTTTTCCAAATAATGTTTGCATAAGCGAATAATCGTGTAGACAAAATAGAATTTGAACAATTGCTTTTTGAGAAACGCATATAGAAGGAGGTGAAATATAAAGTGGTAGTCACTGCACATGCTAATCGTAACAATCACTCCTCAACTGCTGCTCCTATACAGTCCCTAGTAAATCAGGTAAGTGAAAATCAATTCCAAGCATATTTAACTCATTTGGTTTCTTATCCAACAAGATTTTCTACCAGTTCTTTTTATAAAGATGCAGCAACATGGGCTCGTGAGAAATTGAATGAAATGGGATATACAACTAGTAGTGAAACTATACCTATAAATGATAAAAATAGCCAAAATATTATTGCTGACAAAATGGGAACAAATAATGGTACAAAAAATCTGATTATTATCACTGCACATCTTGATTCAGTCAACCATGCTGGTGGTCCTTCATCTAATGCTCCTGGAGCTGATGATAATGGAAGTGGTAGTGCTGGACTCCTTGAAATTGCTCGTGTATTTAAGGACTTACCAATACAGCATGATCTTCGTTTTATCCTTTTTGGAGGAGAAGAACAAGGTTTACTAGGTAGTAAACAATATGTTGAGAATCTCACTACTCTTGATAAAAATCGAATTCAAGCTGTTATCAATATGGATATGATTGGTACATTAAACACGTCACCACCGACAGTTCTAATTGAGGGTTCACCGTTATCAAAAGAGACGATTGATGGATTAAATAATGCTGCATCTCTATATACAAAAATTAATGTGGAAATATCTCTTAATCCTTTTGATAGTGATCATGTTTCTTTTCTTAATAAGGGAATCCCCGCTGTCTTAACTATATGCCTTAAACCCCAATGAGCACACAGCAAACGATACCCTTGAGCATATTCATTATCCACTTGCACTAGATATTCTACGAATGAATGTAGCTTTTATTGCTTCTCGAATTACAAATATATGATGAAGGAGATTTTTTATGGACGATTATACCAAAGACAAAAAAGCGAACATTTCAATAGAAGAATCAAAAGAAAATCCACCTATGAGACGCACTTGTGCAACTATGGATATGCACAATAAATTATTAGAAGAGTCGGAAGAGTACAGAAAAGAAAGAGAAAATATTGAAAATATGACTGAAGAGTATATTAAAAATAAAAATAAATAAACACTTCTATCTTATTTTTGATATATAAATATCTGCTATATGATTACTTAGACCTATAATACTAATTAAAGGAGAATTTATTATGACAAATCATACGAACTCATCTGAAAGAACAAATACACCTGCTACCCGCAAATGCGCAACTATTGAGATTCACCATAAATTACTTGAAGAGTCAGAACAATATAGAAATGCACGTATTGAAATTGAAAGTATGACTAATGAATATTTTAATAGTCTGCGCTTAGAAGCAGAAAGAGCAGTTGTGAAAATTCCTGTTGTAGTTCACGTGGTATGGAATACAGATGAACAAAATATTTCTGATGAACAAATTCATAGTCAAATTGATGTTTTGAACCGTGATTTTCGTGCAACTAATCCTGATATAACAAACGTGCCCTCTGCATTTAAAAATTTTGTAAGCGATGCTAAAATCGAATTCTTTCTTGCTACAAAAGACCCTAATGGAAACCAAACAACCGGTATTACTCGTACACATACAACTGAGCAATCATTTTCTGCAGATGATAATTCTGTTAAATCAGAAAGTACCGGTGGAATAAATGCATGGCCTACCGATAAATACTTAAACTTATGGGTATGTAAGCTAAGCGGGGGTGTTTTAGGATATGCACAATTTCCTGGTGGTCCATCTGAAACAGATGGAGTTGTTATCACATACACAGCATTTGGCACCACAGGTACTGCGACAGAACCTTTCCATTTAGGACGAACATCTACTCATGAAATTGGACATTGGTTCAACCTATTTCATATTTGGGGAGATGATAATGGCGCTTGTACTGGTTCAGACAGAGTTGCTGATACACCTAATCAAGGAGACCATAATTTCGGAAAGCCAAAATTCCCTAACATCTCTTGTAATAACGGGCCAGATGGTGATATGTTTATGAACTATATGGATTATGTTGATGATGATACTATGGTAATGTTTACAAAAGATCAAGTAGATCGTATGGATGCATGTCTTGCAGGACCTCGTTCATCTTTTCTTAAGAGTTAAGACAGGTATACAACTTATTAGCCTTACAGTTATGATATTTAATTATTAGAAAACTGAGTTCGTGGCGCAAAATACAAGCATTCATTTCTTATAGCTATGAACTAAATATGACAGGAACTGTATGAACTGCGTTAGCGATTTGCACTTGAAATCGCTAACGCAGTTCAATTCTCTAAGTTTGTTGTAAGTCATCGTGCTGATGAATAGAGTAACCAAAATGCGAACGTAACTTTCTCCTTTGTGATTGTCACATCCGTTTTTGGGGCTTAAAGCTATAAATTTAACTAACTTTTTTTAATAATTAGGCTGAATATATCCTAATTTTATTCCCTTTGTTACAGCTTCTAACGAAGATGAAACATCCAGCTTATCAAATATGTGTTGAATATGGTTTGAAATGGTGCGTTCACTAGCATATAAGATAGAAGCAATTTCTTTACGCTTACATCCATCACATAGTAATTGTAGAATTTGTTTTTCACTATCAGTTAATTCCTCAACATGATCCGTAGACATTGGAAAATAATAAGTACCCTTATTAACCTCAATTAAAATTTGCAACAACTTATCTGGCATAATGTTTTTATTAATAAAACCACTTACACCGATTTTTTGAGCTTCATACCGATAAACAGGTAAATCATAGCCTGTTAATATAACTATTTTCGTGTCACATTTGCTATCTAAAATATTTTTTGCTACGCCTAAACCATCTTCATTACTAATATTCCTTAAATTAATATCGATTAATGTAATATCTGGCTTACACTCATTGATGAATGCAGTAACCTGTTCAATACTTTGTAATGAGTAAAAATGATCTATTTCAGGATAATCTTCCAAGGCTATCTCTAAACTTTTTGCAAATAAAGCGTGATCATCTATTAATAAAATATTCATAGGAATCATCTCCTTTCATTGGGATAAGAATTGTAATGCACAAACCAGAAGGATTACATTCTGAAATGGTCATTTTACCGTTTAATAAAAACAGTTGTTCTTTAATAGAATTCAATCCTCTGTGATCATTACGAACGTACTTTTCATTATCCACTAAGCCTATACCATTATCTTTTACTATAAGTTCTATTTCGTCATTTTCTTGTTTTAAACTCACAACTAGCTTTGAACATTTAGAATGTTTGAATGCATTTGTTACCAATTCCTTTAACATTCTGTATATAACAAGCTGATAGGGTTCAACTAAAAATAAATTTTCACTACAATTAAAAGATATATCAATATTTTTCATTCCATATTTTTGCTGTATCATTTCAAGCAAATTACTATAATTTTCTTGAAATGTAAGTGTTTTTAATAGTGTTGGATAGTACTCTTCCATTTGTACTCGTATAGACAAATTTAAGTGATCCAACGTTTTTACTATAATTTCATGAATCTCCTCTTTGTTAGATTTATTCATCATATTTTTAACAGCTAAAACATCTTGCAAAATTTCATCATGCAAATAATTAGAAAAATCACGTTTCAACTTTTCCTCTTTCGCTATCTGTACGAGATTATAAGCATAAGAGCTGTCTGACATAATTTTTGGTTCTTCTGTATCTGAATTAACAATCGTTTTTTTTATGTCTTTATATAATAACGTGAAATGAAGCAAAACAAACCAAAAAAGCGTATGTATAATGATGAAATAGGCAATCATATTAAACCTAAACAATATCCCAAGGGAAATCATACAAACAAGAATAAGGAAAAGTATCAGTCCCCTTTTACCTTCCTTTAAAAGAAAATACTTCTTCATAAATATATGGTTTTTAAAAGCAACAGCATGAATACTAAATAAAGGGAAAAGAATCATGATATACCACCCTAGATTGCTTAAATATTCGGGGTTTTCTGCAAAGAAGGCAGCATATCCAATAAAGAAAAAAATAAGAACAGCAACAGATCTAAGTAGATGCTTTTTTTCACTTTTTAAGATAAACATGATTCGTCTTCGATGTTTCAAAAATAAGAAAGCAATACAAATAAAACTTAAAACGAATTGACATAAAAATAGAATGGCAAACATTTTATCGTTTATCAATTTCGCAACCAATGTTAATAAACATATAATCTGTAAAATCCAGTCTTTTTCTTTTTTATACATATAAGTAGAATCTTGAAAAAAGAAAAAGAGAAAAAACTGTGCTGTCTGATATAAAATCACTACACTAAGCAGCGTACTTAATGTATAAAAAATTTGTATTTCACTAAGTGTGAATAAAAACTGCCATGAAGCAAGCATTAGCAAATTAGAAAACTTCCATAAAGTTATATTTTCTTTCATGTTTACAAAACCAATGTAAGCTCCGTAAATAACCATAATCGTTATAATTGCTAATGGAAGCAACTTTGCTGTTCCTACAATATTATGTTGCGAAAATTCATAGCATAAAAAAATAATTATACAAAGTTGGTTAATTAAAAGGATAATTTGTTTTTGCTCATAGTACTTTTTCATAAACTCACTTACCTTTACTAGCTTAAATACATATAAAGCTAATGCTAGTTTACTATCATTAGCCTTATATATATCGATTTTAATTTTCCGACATATAAGTCGCTGCTATGCAGAATACAACATAACCGCTACTTGCATGTCTAAAATGCCGTTTTTAAAATTTGTATTTATATAAGAATTTTTATTTTTTATTGTCAAAGATAATTTTATAGCATGCTCGCTTTGTTAACAAATAATAAATCATATATACCAAAGTGAAAATAATTACCGCAAAAAGAATAGGGAATATAAAGGCACTGCTTTTTCCTAATAAGTCATCCATTAAAGCCGTTTTGTAAGCTATCAGTGCAAAAATACTATGCGCTAACCCTAATACGTATGGGATGCTAAATAACGTAAGAATCTCTTTACTTATTATTCTTTTTATCTTTTTCTTGTTATACCCCATTCTTTTTAAAGTGATAAATTCATTTTTGTTTGACATCATACTCGAAAGATTATGGAAGTAGAGAATACTCCCCGTTGCAATAAAGAAAATGATAGTAACAAAACTAATGAGCAAGAATGTTGAACTATTCTGCTGAATAATGTAATCATTTTTTTGATAACTACTTGTAAAATAAATATTATTTTTAAATAGTGGAGCTAGATTCTCATAAACTGTCTTATTATCTCTCATATCAACTCCATTAAAACTCATCATCGTTGTTTCTTTATGCCCTAAGGTTTTTATCTCTTTATATAGTTGATCTGAAATGACAAGGGTTCCTACACTATTTGCAAAACCAATTGGATTGAGTAATGTAGTGTCTTTTACTTTTATATCCATGTTATTTGTAGTTGTTAAGTTCAAAGTATATAATTTCCCTTTATCTAGCTTTTCTTTTTCAGGGCGATATTTTACTAAGATACTTTCACTTTTAGTTAAATTCTCAAAGTCTACATTTTTACCTTGCATATTTATTAATTCTTTATAATCCGACTCGGACATAAGATCAAATCCATGTTCTTTCTTTGCACTATATTCTTTAGGTAAATTTTCAGAAGAGGCTGTTACATGAATAATAGTTGTTTCTTTATATTTCATATTTTCTTTACCAACAGTATCTTGTACAATTTTAATTGCTTTAGCGGCCAATTGTTTATCTTCCACTGGAAACTCGATAGCTGACGGTATGATTCGTTCCGTAGCAGCAACAGGATAGTAGAGAGTTAGTAAAGTAGAACCGAATATAGCCAAAGTTCCTGCAACTAATAAAGTTAACAAAATTAAAGTTTTTGCCTTCGAACGGATTTTAAATATAAAATTTGGAATAACAATAATATTGGCTTCCTTATAAAACCAGCTTTTCTTTTTCTTCAATTTTTGAATAGCATATGGTAAAAAAGAGTGAATAAAGAAAATTGTGCCTAGTATTACACTTAACATTGTTAAAAGTGCAATTGGTGAAAATCCTATTGTTTTCCAGAATGATTTCGTTCCTCTTGTAATATCGATAGCAAAGAAATAACCAATTAAAATCAAGAATAATCCAAGGAATGAGAAAGCTGTATTGATTCTCACCTTCTTTTCTTCCTTTTTTTCCATACGTACCAAAGCCAGTAAGGAACTTTTCCGAAGAATGATCCAGTTAGATAAAAATAAAGCAAGCAAAACAGCAAATATAAAAACAAAAGTGAATAGTACCGCACCAGAATTAATAAGTGGCACTTCAGAAGTATCAATTTGTAATTTTAGTACTCTGACTATCACTTCGACAATTCCTTTATGAGCAATCGCACCAAAAGCAATTCCTACAATTAGAGCAGCAAAACAAATTATACTATTTTCAAAAGTTAATAATTTTAGCATTGTTGATTTTCGATACCCTAAGAGCGAATAAATTCCAAGTTCTTTCATTCTTTTTTTCATAAAGAAAGTATTGGAGTATGACATATAGAATAGTACAAATGTCATAACAAAGATTGCCACCGTTCTCGACATGATTTCTACTCTACCATCAGACGAAATCTTTTCCATGATCATATCGTTCATGGAAAAAGAAATAAAGGAGAAAAACACTATCAGCACAAAAGCTACTGAAACGAAATAGAACGAATAGAAGGAAAAGTTATTCTTCAGATTCTTTTTTGCTATTGTTAATAATCCCACAATCATGCCTTCCTTTCATACTCTTATTTATATCGATTTTCATCAATTTTAGCGATTTCCTTTACTATCTCTTCAAAAAATTCTTTTCTCCCCTGTCCATTTCTTCTCAATTCTTTTATGATATTTCCATCTTTAAATATTAGAATTCTACTTGAAAAACTTGCTGCATAAGCATCATGGGTTACCATTAAAATCGTTGTATGAAGTTCCTCATTTACTTCTCTTAATTTTTGAAGTAGCTCCGTTGCAGAGTTTGAGTCTAATGCTCCTGTCGGTTCATCTGCAAATAAAATACTAGGCTGTTTCGCAATTGCTCTTGCTGCTGCAACCCTTTGTTTTTGTCCCCCTGAAAGTTGACTAGGGTACTTAGATAATTGTTCGAATATCCCAAAACGCTTTGCTAAACTATTTATAGATGATTCAATTTCTTCTGGAGATTTATGTAATAAAGTAAGTGGTACAGCAATATTTTCCTGTACTGTTAAACTATCGAGCAAGAAATACTCTTGAAAAATAAAGCCTAAATGCTCTTTCCGAAAATCTGCAGATTTATTATCATTAAGTTTTTTAATATCGATGCCCTTTATCAAAACATCTCCATCTGTAGGCGTATCGATGGTTGATAGGATATTTAATAAAGTTGTCTTTCCAGATCCAGAGGCTCCCATAATACCAACAAACTCCCCAGACTCAATATCAAAAGATACTTTATTAAGTCCAGGTAATTGATTCTTGTTGTATATCTTTGTCACATTTTTTGCAGATAATAGTGCATTCATTTTATTTGCTCCTTTCAATTTGTTTACATGTTAAGTTTATTCTTTAATATATAAAAAAACATGAGTAAAAAACGCAATCTTCTATTCATACACCTGTATGTTTTTTAAAAGATTGTAAAAGGACGCAATTTAAAAAGTCGACATACCCCTTTTTTTAGGCGGACGAGAGCATCTGGCCATGTATAGAATCAGTCAGGGCCTTTTTCTGCCACATGCAAGGTTTAAAACAAAAGGAGAAAGCAAGTAGAGATCATGTTGTATTCTGTATAGCAACGACTTATATATTAAAAAAACTAAAATAGTTATATATAGCTAAAATAAAGTGAAACTTCCGTCAGTGGGGGTTTTCTTCATCCCTCACTGACGGAAAGCCCGCCCAATCGGGCTTTTACGGGCAGTTGTCCCCGACCTATCTTCTTTAGAAAAGCGGAAGCGGCTCGCCCAGAATCGCAGGACGTTGGAGCCCGCGACAGAGAGGCGCTTTTTGCCTCGTCCGAGGGGGCGAAACGACCGGAGATTCTAGCCGCTAGAGCTGGACAATACTTCTCTCTGAATCTTGAGGTGGGGGTCTTACTGCCCGTTAATGCGGGATAAAATTAGGATCAAAACAAAAATACAGTATTCAACAGATTACAGAAGCTAACAAAAGTAGTTGAATTGTTACTCATAAAAAAGGGCTGTCCACAAGCCAGTTACACTGACTTATGAGACAACCCTTTTTCATCTCAAACATATTTAAATCAACGACTTCGTTTCCCGCAATACTTCAATAAAATACTCCCAGTTATTCACTACAGAAGGAATGCTTACATGCTCATCTGGTGTGTGAACATGAAACATATCTGGTCCGAGTGAAATCGCATCTAGTCCTGGAATTTTCTCCATAAATACACCGCACTCAATTCCTGCATGAACCGCAAAAACCTCTGCATCTGTACCATATTTTTCTTTATGCACTTTTTCAAATAAACTGCGAATTGAAGAATTTGGATTGTATGGCCATTCTGGATACTCAGATTCTTTTTCAAACTGAGCTCCCACTACTTCTGCGATATGCTTAATTTCATTTACAATATGTTGTTTTAAGCTTTTCACAGAACTTCTTACTTCATTTCTTAATTTAATTTCATTATGTAACATTTCAACAACACCTAAGTTTGTAGAGCTTTCCACTAGTCCTTTTATTTCCATGCTCATACTTTGAATGCCGTTAGGGATTAAAAATAATGAAGAAATAAGTTGTTTTTGCGTTTCTTTTGCAAATACATTTTCAATTGTTTCTTCTAATTTTGTAAGAGAAACATATACGTCCGGGTCCACAGCGCGTAGTTCTTCTTGTAAAATGCTTGTCCACTCTTTCACTTTCTCTTCTACTTTTTGCTCATCACTTTCAGAAAATAAAATCGTTGCTGCACTTTCACGCGGGATTGCATTTGTTTTTAATCCACCATGAACACCGCTCATAGAAAACGGAATTTCATTGGATAAATCATAAAGGACTCTGCCTAAAATTTTATTGGCATTTCCTCTTTCTTTATCAATTTCCATGCCAGAATGTCCACCTTTTAATCCACCTACAAAAAGACGATATGGTAATACGTTAGCTGGCGTTTCTTCCCAAACAATAGATATTGTTTCAACTGCTTTTGCACCGCCCGCACTACTTACTAACAATTTATGGTCTTCTTCTGAATCAATGTTAATAAAGATTTTACCGCTAAAATGGCTAGGGTCAACTGCAAAAGCGCCGCCCATCGTTGTCTCTTCTTCTGTTGTAATCACAACTTCAAGAGCAGGATGGGGAATATCAGTTGCATCTAATAAAGATAATGCATATGCAACTGCAATCCCATTATCCGCACCTAACGTTGTATGATTTGCATACAGCATATCTTCAACAATTCGCAATTGAATTGGATCTTTCTCAAAATCATGAACAGTTGATTGATTTTTCTCACATACCATATCCATATGCCCTTGAATAATAATCGTTGGCACATTTTCATATCCAGCTGTCGCTGGCTTCTTTATAATGACATTTAATGCATGATCTTGTACAACTTCTAAATTTCTCTCTTGTGCAAATTTTACTAAGTAATCACTAATTTCTTTCTCATTTCCCGATCCTCTTGGGATTTTTGAAATTTCTGCAAAATGATAAAATACAGGGTGCTTAACTAATTCCGCTAAATTGTTATACATCTGCTTCTCCTCTTTCCATTAAAATAAAATGAAGTTTTGATTTTCCCTACACCTTATTACTATATAACAAGGTGTAAGTTTATATAAGTATTGTATCATTTTCAAATGTTATATGACCCGTTTGTACTTCTTACAAATTTCGTAATTTCGTGTATTAACTTTTATAATTTGTACACTATTTCATATTCCCAACCGTACCACTGTCTGTATCTGGCGGAGCTAACATATCAGGATTTTGACGGTCAAGTTCAATATTACGTGGAATTTTAACAGTAGCTCCTTTATCTCCTCTGATTGGTTGTGGAATCTTTCGCTCTTCACTCTTCCCTTAAAACTCCCCTTTTTTTACGAAAACCCTCACCCTTTTCCTCCTCCGGGTTCTGAAGTGGAGTTTTCTTCTGTTCTCTTTCAATAGATGCTTAGCACGAGTGAAAGAGAAACTTCCAAATAACACAATGCCTCTATTCCATCAATAAGAGTCTCAAGAACTACTTTTTTCAATATACGATAAGAAACACGCACTATATGACTCATCTAAAAAAACCAAAGTAGATGTGCCTTATGACACATCTATTTTGGTTTTTCTATTCATTTTTATATTAGAGTTGTATATGCTTCGGAATTTCTCCTTCTGGTACTTCTCCATCCATGCTCAAATAATAATGCCGAATTGGTTTTAAGTTATCATCTAATTCATAAACAAGCGGAATGCTCGTAGGAATATTTAATGTAACAACGCCATCATCGGATAAATGATCTAAATATTTTACAAGCGAACGGATTGTATTCCCATGCGATGAAATAATTACTTTCTCGCCCTTTTGTAATACTGGCGCAATTTCTTCATGCCAATACGTCAGAACTCGTTTTGTTGTATCTTCTAGACACTCTGTAAGAGGAAATTCTCCTTCTTTTAAATGTTTATATCTAGGGTCTGAAATTTCATAACGCGGATCGTTTTTCGTAAGTGCTGGCGGTCTTACATTTGTACTTCTGCGCCATATATGTACTTGTTCTTCTCCGTACTTCTTCGTCGTTTCATCCTTATTTAAGCCTTGCAGTGCACCGTAATGACGTTCGTTTAAATGCCATGATTTATAGACAGGTACCCAGGCAAGATCCATCTCATGAAGAATAATCCAAAGCGTTCGAATTGCTCGTTTTAATACAGAAGTGTATGCTACGTCAAACGTATAGCCATTCGCCTTTAAAATTTGTCCTGCTTCTCTCGCTTCCTGTAATCCATTTTTAGACATATCAACATCGGTCCATCCAGTAAACCTATTTTCCACATTCCATACACTTTGACCGTGACGAAGAAGCACAAGCTTAATCATAACAATATCTCCTCCAAGCAATAAAATGTTTACATCTATCATGTACGACTCTTATATTGTTCTTAGTTTCAATTTAGATAATTCAGTTTCAGAAATGTCGCGATGTTTGTATTTCATGAGTTGAACCTCGCCCCCACCTTTTACTCGAAATGTCATCGTCTCTTCTCCATACGGCGGATTATGGGCACCTTTAAACGTAATAACTTGAACGATAACATAAAATTTAAATTCCGCCTCATCTTTCTCAATACTTAATATCTTTTCGCTTCCTCTGTACCATAGTCTACCTTCACCATAATAATCTTTTACAGCACCTCCGATATACTCGACAAGCCGTTCAATAAGAACTTCCTTTAGCAGTTCTTTTGGAACAGGTACTCTATTTATAACTTTCTTTTCTTCTCGTAAAATCGTCCAATTCTCATGTATCTTCTTTATATGATAAAGAACATTCACACCATTTTGTTTTACAATATGAACATACCCCAAATTCCCTTTTACATACACTCTCGGTTCAAATACCCATTGTTGTTCTCTCCGTAAAATTTCAAAAAATATTTTTGTTAGGGAAGTAACTTTTCCCTCATTTATCAATTCGACAAAATCGTCTAGAACGTACACACGATATCCGTTTATATTCACATCAAAGTAATCTTGTATGTTTTTCTTTTCTTCACCATGTACGAGGCTAGTTAAAGAAAACATAAATAAAGCGAAAACAATGATTGTAACAAACTTCTTCATCAAATCACCTCGCCTGTAGTATGTCCTAAAGTTTTTACACACATAAAAAAACATGAGTCCTCTTTTCAGAAGGTACTCATGTTCAATCATTACTATATTTCTATCGTCCGCGCTTTTTCTGCCCCGGCTTTGCGCTGCGCTTCTTTTTGCTCGGTTGACCAAAATGAGATTTCTCTGTTTTCGGTCCTTCTTTTCTATCACGACGTCCAGATTGACCAAATTGTTTCTTCTCTTTAAATGGTTTCTTTTCTCTTGGTTTTTGCGACCTTTGTTCTTTTTTCTCAGGCTCTTGTTTGTTAGGTTGCTCTACTACTTGTCGTTGCAATGATGCGTTAATTCCTTTTTCAATTTGCTGTAAATACATTTTATCTTTTGGCGCAACTAATGTAATCGCAAGTCCACTTCCACCAGCACGGCCTGTCCGCCCGATGCGGTGAATATAACTTTCGACATCTTCTGGGATGTCGTAGTTAAATACATGCGTAACACCTTCTACATCAAGTCCTCTTGCCGCTACATCTGTTGCAATTAAATATTGAATTTCAGCATCTCGAAAACGCTTCATAACACGCTCGCGTTTTGCTTGTGATAAATCACCGTGAAGTTCATCACAGTTATAGCCGTATCCTTTCAGCGCTTCATACAATTTTGTAACTCTGCGTTTCGTGCGGCAGAAGATAACCGCTAAAAACGGTTGATCTCGTTCCATAAGTTGACGCAGCGTATCTTGTTTTGCCCTGTCTGTCGTTTCAACGACGCGCTGTGTAATATTATTTACTGTAACCTCTGCACTTTGAATTTTTATAATTTCAGGTTTTCTCATATAACGTTTTGCAAGAGATTGAATTTGCTTAGCCATCGTTGCAGAAAACAACATCGTTTGTCTCTCCGCAGGTGTTTGTTCAATAATTTCTTCTACCTCTGGTAAAAAGCCAAAATGCAGCATTTGATCCGCTTCATCTAAAACGAGCATAGATACATGCGATAATTCAATTGTCCCGCGGCGTAAATGATCTAATAATCGGCCAGGTGTCGCGACAACGATATGTGTATTTCCTTGTAATTTCTTCATTTGCTGTGAAACATCTTGCCCGCCATAAACCGCAAGCACATGAATATCCTTTACATGCACAGTCATTTTTTGAATTTCGTTTGTGATTTGCAATGCTAACTCTCGCGTCGGTGCTACAATTAACGCCTGTACATGACTAGACTGCGGGTTTACTTTTTCTAATATCGGCAAAATAAATGCTAATGTTTTTCCTGTTCCTGTTTTCGCTTGTCCAATAATATCTTTTCCTGCTAGAACTACTGGGATTGCTTTTTCTTGAATCGGAGTCGATTCTGCAATTCCATTTTCTCTTAATGTATCATTTAACGTTGTGCTAATTCCTAATTCTAAAAAATCTTTCAAATCGATCACTTCTTTTCACTATTTTTCATATCAAATATTGATTGTACCATTTATTTTGCTAAATATGAAAAATAAGATTACATTTATTCTTATTTTAAATATGTAAAACAAACCCTCTCTTCAAAACGTGCTAATGTTTAAGTGAGGGCTTGCTGGCAATTGAATTATCTTTTCGGTTGTCCCGCTTTAACGAGCAGTAAGACCCTCACCTCAAGATGCAAAGAAAAACTAGTGGCCTAAGTGGGGGATATCCCCCACTGATGGAAGTTTCACTTTATTTTTTTCTCATATCTTTTTGTATTTTTCTTAATGCTTTTTTAGAGCCTCGATCTATATCATGTTGCAGCTTTCTTTCTTTATAACTTACAAACAAAGTATTTAAATCATAGCCTTCTGGATACAACTCTGCTGCTTTCAATTCCAAAATAACGCGCTTACAATTCACCTCAATAAACTCTTCTTTGTATAGTACTACAATATTATTGAAACTATCTTTTTTCTTGTATACAATACCAGAATCATTGTGATCTAATAATGTTACTTTGTCTCCAATTTCATACTCATAAGTTTCTTTCGTTTTCACCGCGTTCACTTCAGGCTTCTTTATTTTATTTTCTTTTACAAGCTCTAAGCTATAATCTTTATTTTCCATATAACACTGTGCTCGCTCCAAAACATGTTCCCGTACATTCATCTTTCTAGAAATCCAAAGTGCGTTACTGTCTCCAGATTCCCCAATCATTAACTTATACATCGGCTCTAATGTTTCATTATTAAATTGCATAGCCGCATTCATAAAGTCGCTGTGAATTTCTGAGAATCGTTTAATTTCACCATAATGAGTCGTCGCAACTGTGATACACCCCGTATGATAAAACTCTTCTAAAATGGCGATCGCAAGGGCAGCACCTTCATTCGGTTCTGTACCACTACCAATTTCATCAAATAACAACAACGTATTATTGTTAGATATCCTCATAATTTCTGAAATATTTTTCATATGTGAAGAAAAAGTACTTAAAGCATTTTCAATACTTTGATTATCACCTATATCTACAAAAATAGAATCAAAAAGGGCAATTTCAGTCTCTTCATCACCATGAATATGAAACCCTGACATTGTTGCTAAAGTTAATAATCCAATTGTTTTCAAGACAATTGTTTTTCCTCCGGCATTTGGTCCCGTAATGACTAAACTACGATATTCTTTTCCAATCTCAAAATTTAATGGAACAATCTCACCTTGTAAAAGAGGATGTTTACATTCAACTAGTTTTATATATCCATGACTATTTAGTTTCGGTGCGATACCATCAATACTCTTACTAAATTTAGCTTTCGCGAAAATCATATCGTATTGACTGATAAGCTCAATATTAATGTTTATATCACTAACATTCTCAAAAATCATTCCTGATAAAGTCGCTAATATTTGATACTCCTCTATCGCCTCTTCCGCTTTTAAACTGGCTAACTCTCCGCTTAATTTTGAAATAACAGCAGGTTCCATAAATACTGTTGAACCTTTAGAAGACACCTCTACAATTGTTCCCGCAACTTGGTTTTTATAAGAAGCCTTAATAGGAACAGTATATCGATCATCTTTTTTACTAATAAAGAATTCTTGAATATACTCTTTATTTGCACTGCTTTTTAAAAATTTATTTAAACGATCTCCAATCTTTTCTTCTGTTGTTTCGATTTGATTTCGAATTCGCTTGAGTTCTTTACTCGCCGCAGAATCAACTCGATTCCCTTTAATAGAAAAATAAATCTCTTCCTCTATATCTTTGAACTCTGCCATCGAGTATGCGTAAGAGCTTAAAACAGGCGCAAAAAATGCTTTGCCTAACATAAATCCCTTAATTTTTCTACACCCTCTTAAAAAATCTGATACGCTCACTAATTCCGCTGGTTCCAAAATCATCCCTTTTTCAAGCTTTCCAATTATGTTTTCTATATTAGAAATCCCAACTAATGGAACGTGACTTTCTGTATTTAATATTGCTTTTGCTTCAGTTGTTTCATTTAAACGATTCTTGACTAATTTTACATTCGAGCTTGGTTGCAGATTATCTAATAATTGTTTTCCTAATCCACTTACACAATATGATTTTACGATTTCCTTTAATTCGTTATACTGCAACTTTTCAAAAGTCATTGTATTCATTTTTGTTCTCCTCACTATGATTTAATAATTGAATCATGTATGAAGATACCTAATAATAAGATTTCAATAAGTTTATAAAAAGTAAAAATTCTCTCAGTGAGGATTGTTCTCCATCCATATCGAAGAGCTCTCCCTACCCAAAAGTATTGAGATAAAAATAAAAAAAGCTGTGGGGATACCACAGCTTTACATACATTTACAAGACAAGTGTAGACAAATATCTATTATTAAACAAACCTTCTCAAAATAAAGGTCTTGGTCTTTAATAATAAATACCGCTACATGCTTTATAAAGTATTGTAGGTATCTTCATAGGTAACTTAAATAAACCCATGACCAAACACAGGGTATATATTGATATAAAAATACCCTTTGTCATCAGATTTATTTCATTAAATTTTTTCCTATTTGGATACTACTCCACTCACAAAAAGCACCTCGTTTAATTTATTTTTTATTCTTATTGAAATCTAAATTATGGAATTATTATACTATATGTACAAAATCAAGTAAAGGTACATCACATTACTTATAAAATTGTTCCGATGAAGATTTTTATAAAAGTAATTTCCCTATTTTGTTGTTAGCGGTACTTCAAACTCTATAATAGATTCCCCGTTTTCCCCTATACTTTCTACCGTAATTTTATCAATAGTAAACCCCATTGTATCTCGAAGTGGCGGCAGGCCTTTTATAACACGTATGGCCATTTCTTTATCGTTTTTTCTTCCCACTGTAACATGTGGAAGATAAGGAATTTCTTTATGAAGAAACGGTTGAAGAAAATCTGTATACAACTTATTATGTAGCTCAAGTATCTTTTCTTTTCCTTCTTCTATGAGTAGAAATAAGTACTCATCTGTATTGGTTACAATTGGATTCAAGGTAATATAAAAAGGATTCATGTTGCCTATATTTATTTCTATATGTTTTTTTAAACCCTCATTTGACACTTGACTCACAAAAGGAAATACTAACGTAATATGAGGTGAAATCAAACCAAATAAAGGGTCATGTTTTCTTCTTATCGCTTCAATTTCTTCTAAATCATTATCATCACTCAAGAAAAGTAAAATTGTTCTCTCTATCGTCATTACACTTTCTTTCTAAAAAGAGCTGTCCAAAGAAATGGCTCCCCAAATACATCATTCGGTTGCTGAATCGCTTTCATTTTTCGCATCTCAATAACTTCAAAATCTTGAAAAACGTCACGCAGTTTCTCTTCTGAATACGCAACTCCTCCCTGCAAGCTCCAGCCCCGATATACATCCCAATCTGATATTTCTGAACCATTTTTTTCATCTAGTTCTCCCGCAGCAAAACACGTTAAACCGAAATACCCGTTTGGTTTTAATGCTTGCTTAACTAATTCGACATAATGGATTCTTCGGTGAGGCGGGATATGGTGCAAACAACCCGAATCATATACGAAATCATATTGGTTATCGACTTGTAAATCGAAAATAGACTTACAGATAAAATGAACTGATATATTTTGTTTAGCCGCTCTTTCTTCCGCCCATTTTATCCCTTCTTCAGATAAATCGACTGCGTCTACTTCACAGCCTGTTTTTGCTAAATAAAGGGCATTTCGACCCGGACCACAGCCTAACTCTAATACTTTTCCTTTCTGAATCATGTTTCTATCAAAATAGGAAACTAAATTTTCATCCGGTACATTCGCAAAGAAAGGGACTTCTTTACCTCGATCAGAATAGAACTGATTCCAAAATGGTTCAGGAGATCTTAATAGAGAGTCTAACATTGTAATCACATCATCCATACTATGTAAAGTTTCATTTTTCATAAGTGCATTTCACCTCTTATCAATTATTCTTATAACCTAATTATACTAAATTTCAGTGTAATTCACCTACTATTCAGAATTATATCTGCGTAATTTCTATATAAATCCATTTTAATTCTTTGACATATAAGTCGCTGCTGTGCAGAATACCCCATGACCTGCACATGCTTTTTCCTTTTGTTTTAAACCTTGCATGTGGCAGAAAAAGGACCTGACCGTTTCTATACATGGTCAAATGCTCTCGCCCGCCTAAAAAGAAAGCGGGTTTTTATGTCGATTTTTTAATTTGTATTTATATAAATTATGCAATTCCTCAAACAAAAATTAATTATTTGATAGAACAAAAAACTCTCTATCAAAACCTGATTTCTCCCAAAATTCTAAAGCTAATTTGTTATCTAAATCAACATATACGTGAATCGCGGTAATCTCTTCTTGGTTCAACCAAGTTATTAAATGATCTACTAAATTTTGAGCAACTTTCTTTCGTCGATATTTTTCTGTTACATACACTTCATCTATTTGACCATATAGCATATCGCTGACTAAATCTTTTTTTATAGAAGCTATCGCATAAGCAACAATATGTTGAAATTCATTCATTACTACAAAAACAGTACCGTATTTTGATTGTATAAACTGTTCTAATTGGTCTTGAACAGCCATCCTATCATTTTCGTCTAATTCACATTCAGCTGTTTCCATAGCGTTTTCATTCCATAATTCTATAATTTCCTTTATCCCCTCTTCATTATTTCCTTTATTATTAAGTTGTTTAACATACGCTTTCATCTCACATACCTCCTTCTATTTGTTTCTCTCTATATATTTTAATAAATTCTTTATAGTAAGAGGAGGATAAATTTAGTCTTAAAAACAAATTTTTACATAAAAATAAAGATACTTTGATGTTAGTTAATATAATTATAACTTTACATTGTGATATGTGAAATTTTATTACCATTTCCAAACTAAACAAGCGAGCATTGATAGATCAATGCTCGCTTGTTTAGTTCTTAAATTTTTCTTTGGCTGCACGCATCTTCACTTGTAAATCGTGATCGACAGCGTTGCGAATGTTACGTTCTACTGTTTCCATCTCTTTTTGAAATCCTTTTAGATAAATCGTAAGTTCTTCTTCTTTCTCTGAACGCTGCGCCGGTGGAATTTGTGCAATGAGTGATAACATATCTACTAAGTCTTTCATTAAGAAAGTCTCGAGTTTATGTTGCTGCTCAAACATACGATTTTCTTGATAGTACGGAATAGCTTGCAGTACAGAGATTGTCACATCATCAATACTTCTTTGCAATGATGGATTTACTGAACGTTTATACATTTCAATATGTTTTAATGCGTCTGGATACCGGTCATAAAAGTACAACTTGTAAAACGAGAAATCTGTTGGCTTGGATGGTTGTTGTAATTCTCGCTTCAAGAATTCTTTTACTTTCATCGTTGTCATTTCCATATCTTCACTTGTAATTTGCTTTGTTGTTTTTACAGTGTAGTGAAGTTTTTTCTGTTTTTCCTTTGGCAACATGGAAAAAACTTGTTCTTTTGTGCGCTCGTTAGTTGTACAAAAAAGAACGGTGAACGCTTTTTGACTACCGCTTCCTTCCTTACGAATCCAGCGGTAAAACAACGGATGCTGTGTGAATTCTTGTAAGAAAGGTACTGTGCTGTGCGATAAACGCTCCATTGAGTCTGTCGCTCGTTTATACGGTTTTTTCCATGATACATAAAATTTCCGGCCAAAATAAGCAAGTAAAATTACTGCTGTAAGTCCTATCAAAAGGACTATGCCGATAAGTAACAAAATAAATTCAAAGAAACCCATTTTTTCACCTCCTCTATTGCCGTCTATTTATTTGGACGCTGAATGAGCTTCTTTTTCATTTCATCGTTGAACGTGTCTAGTTCTTTTACAAACATTTTACTTGATTCAATAATACGTTCTGTTGATTTTTCAGATGCTTCAATCGCCGCAAATACGTTTTGGAATGATTCGCGAAGTTTCTCCATACCGATTGCTGGATTTTCTAACAACTTAGTCGTTTCTTCTGTATTTTGCTTTAGCGCTTGTGAATTACTCAATATCATAGATTCAATTGCTTCATTTGTCGCATTCACAGCATCAATTGTTTTCCTTTGATTCGTTAACGCCAATTGAATCGCTGCTGATACTGTGACAACGTTTTGCGTCATTGTAATTGCATTTCGAATCGCTTCTGTTAACTTTTCATTATTTTTCTTAATGATATCAACAGAGGCAATAGATTGTAGTAACACACTCTTTGCTTGCTGCATATTACGCGTACGTACAAGAATCTTTTCTAGCGCATCGTTAATTAATGGAATATCTTTTTGCCGCTCTGGATTTTGTTTTTCTACTTCCAACATATCCGCAAGCTTCTTACCTAAATACACTTGTTTATCAAGCGCATGAATCTTTTGCTCGGATTGTTCTTTTAACATTTCTAAACCAACGCTGTCTTCTCGTAAATTATCACGACCAACTAATAGCGCCTTTATAATCTCTTCAATTTGTTTATCAATGGATTGATATTTATGAACATACGTTTCCATCGGGTTTTTCTTAAATACTTTGAACATAATTCGTTTCATACCAGATGCATGTAGTGAATTCGGATCTAATTCTGAAACAACTTTACGTAAATCAAGCAATGTTTTAGGAATATCCTCATTTTTCCCATTCATCATCGCCGTTACTGGACGTTTTAATGCCGTTAATGTTTGCCCTGCATCACGTTGTTCTTTATCTCCTAAATCAGCAAGTTGTGCCAGTACTTTTGAAAGATCTGCATTATGCTCACTATTTAACTTTTGCACATACAAATCCGCTTCTTTATTTAGTTCAGCTAATTCCTCATCTTTAATAACTGAATCTACGACTACTTCTATCTTGTCCTCTACTGATAAGGTTTCCTTCTTTTGCAATTCCGTCAACAAAATCGCTCCTTTATATGCATACACTTATAATTATGGTTAGGTGACCATATCTTTAAACGGTCTATATATTGCATTCATTCCCCGTTTTATATTATAAGTATACCTATTGTATTTTTAATTGTCCTCAGACTTAAGGCTGAGAAGCATCCATTCTTAAGGCGGATTCTTTAGTTTAAAAGGCTTACAATTCTTTTTAATTGAGTTTCCGCATGACATAAGCACCCATCTTAAAAGGCAATAACACTGTTTCAAAGTTCTTCTCTTCTTCAACTAAATCAAAAAAATTCTGTAATTCCTCCGCATGCGAAGTTGCATTATCAACGACAATAATTCCTTTAGGTATTAAAATGCGTTTTAGGTCTTCCCACCACCATATATACTGCGTTCGTTCTGCATCTAAAAAAATAAAATCATACGACTTGTCTAGCTGTTCTGATAAAAACGCCCCAGCTTCTTGATTATGGATATGAATATAGTTTGTGAGGTTTGCTTTTTGGAAGTTTTCATTTGCCTCTGCCACTCGTTTCGATGAAAGTTCAACTGTTGTAACAGTTCCCTTTGTTTCCTCTGCAGCATTAGCAAGCCATAATGTAGAGAATCCATTCGATGTGCCAATTTCTAATATGTGTTTCGCTTCACGCATTTTCACCAAAATAGATAAAAACTGTCCCATTTCTTTAGACACGTTTCGCAATCTTTCTTCTCTCGTTTCTTTTGTGTAATCATGTTCTAATCCGAATACTTCAAGATCTTGGAGTAACTTTTCTACTTCTAGTCTCATACCTAATCCCCCTTACATATATCTTTCATTGCTAAACAAAAAAAATAGTATATGGGTGATGTCAAAAATAATATGTAGGTCTACCTACAATTATATGCTATTAGAAAGGCTTTTTCCTGTATGAAGGCGAACTATTATTCCTTAGTTAAAAAAATTAATAAATGAAGGTGAATTGATGAAAGAACAACTTATTCATAAAGCTACTTATTTAACCCAAAATGAATTCGAGCAGTTTCAGTTTGCCATCTTGTTTGCTGAACAAGCACATGAAGGACAGTTTCGCATATCCGGAGAACCTTATATTTTACATCCCTTTGCAGTGACAGACATATTACTTGACTGCGAAGCCGACTGTGTAACATTAATTGCAGCATTGTTACATGATGTCGTAGAAGATACAAATTATAGGCTGGAAGATATACAAAAACACTTCGGAAAAGAAGTTTCTTATATTGTCGATGGACTAACGAAAGTAGATAAGAAATCTGTACAAAATAAAGAAGAATATGAAGCAATTAATTTCAAAAAGTTGCTCGTGGCAGCACAAAAAGATATTCGAGTGATAATTATAAAAGTAACAGACCGACTTCACAACATGAGAACGCTGCAAGTAAAAAATAAGCATAAACAAGTTCCTTACGCAAACGAAACGTTAAAGATATTCGCTCCACTTTGCCATAAACTACATTTTAAAACGATACAATATGAATTAGAAGATCTTGCATTTTTTTATCTCCATAATCAAAAGTACGAAGGAATGAAACAACTTTTACAAAATTATAATCAGATATTACACCATCTAATAGATACGATTTCTAGAGACATGCAAAGCTTTCAAGATGAAGTATTAACATGGCACCTGGATTATGAAATAAGCCCTATTAATACTGCTTATTCTCATCTGCAAGTCATTCAAGATGTAACTATGATTTCCAAAATTCATATTACAACTTCATCCATTTTAGATTGTTATAAAATTCTCGGAATGGTACATCAATTATACGAACCAATCCCACACCAATTTGAAGACACAATTGCCATCAATAGCAATTTATTTGATAAATGTTTGAAAACAAAGGTCAAAATTGAAAATCACGAGATGGCTATATGTATTCAAACTGAAGATGGTAAACGAAGGCATGATGGAGGTATTTTTTCTTTACTTTCAAGCGATATGCCGCATTCTGAAGTACAACAGCTATCTGCACAGCTTATGGATGATACAATTATGAACAACATAGAATTAACAAAAGATACGCTCACTTTTTATGATTTAGTTTCCTACGAACTCTTTCAAGATACAATCGTTGTTTTCACACCACAATTACAGCCAATTCATTTACCTGAAGGAGCAACGATTATCGATTTTGCATTTGCAGTAAACGCAGAACTAGCAATACATATGTCTTCAGCAAAAAGAAATGGTGATAAAACATCAATTATGACAACTCTTTCACATCTAGATATTGTTGAAATGATAATTGATTCTCATACCATTCAGCTTGAAACAAAATGGTTGAATTTTGCTAATACTTCTAAAGCACAGTTAGCTATTCATAAAGCATTGCATAAGGAATAATCTTTTTTCATACAGTTAAGCCAACATTACACAATCTCAGTTCTCTCTAATAAACCGTGAAAATTATAGAATGGGTCACAGATAAAGGGTGATACAATTTCTTGAAATTTGTATCACCCTTTATCTAACGCTCATATTAATCTCTCATATGTTTCCTAATATCTGCTGCTACCTTAGTAGGATTATCAATTTCAAAAACAACATACTTATATTTTTCGTGACCTTCTAATTCAATCATTACGAGAGGTACCCTATTTTCATAGGAAAGAAAATACCACTCATCAGCATATTTAAAACTTCCCTCAAAAATATTAAGGGCAGGAAATGATGTTCCAGGCATACGAAGCATCCAGTGCGGAGCATCAAAATAGTCTACAAATACACTTTTAATTGTATGAAATGGGATTTTTAATGATAGTTTTAACGCAAAAAAACCAGTTACTCCATTCAATTTCAAAACTACACCTTCATCTTCAAATTGTACTTCTCTCCCCATGTTCTCCCTCCTAGCTTTTTATACGTCCATCATCCAAAGTATAACATAGGGAGATTTTCCCTATCATCTATTCTTTTCTGTTAATTATAAAGCGTAATAACTCTTCTTCTTCATCAAATTCACCTGCTTCAACAAAACCAAAACTTTTATATAATGTAGTGTAGTGCTATCCTAAGGGAAAGTGAAAAATTCCTCTTGGTGATAGCACTATTTTTATACCGTAAACAGTTGTTTTGTATCTTTTAAAACACTTACAGGAAATTAGTATTTTTTAAGTCTTAATCTACCTCTGTTTCAATTTAACACGGATTGTTTGCTTTTCGCGGCTACGCTTTTCTGAACACGATAGCAGCACCAAGCGCCGAAGCTGCCGGTACGAAGATGTCGCCTGAGGTCGTCTCCGCTATCGGTAAACCATTCTCTTCGAGATAACTTCGGGTGTGGGAGATATCGCTCACTGCTACTGCGTACCCGGCGAATCCCGGCAGCGGGGGGGCCACCTCTCCTGGTAGCAGCTCTGACAACCGCGATCCGGGAACGATTGTGATGCGAGCTCCTTCCAAGTTGAAGATGTGTGTCACTCCATCCGTCCGGACCTCACAGTCCAAGTATCGGCCATATCGCCGAGTGAATTCGTCCAGCTCGGAATCGTTTACACATAAGATTGATTCGACCAGATCCGTCGCCCCATTCGGATGGTTCGGAGGTATTTGCTCCTCTACTATGGCTAAGGGTGGGTTTTCCGCTACAGCCAGACGACCTTCATACACGTTGTCCCCGTCAATTTCCAAATAGCGCACGGGAATAAGTTGAATTCCCCCGGACATCTCAAGAGCCCGCTGCACGGTGTTAACACCGCTATGACTGATTCCACTCCGTTGGAAACGGTCCGCTGTCTGGCCGGCATCCTCGGTACCGAAACAAAGAATATGCGCTCCTTCATAACGGGACAGACATCTGGAGACAGTATCGACAGTGCGTTTGATTTTTCCGATTATTGCTTGGAACACATCCGGCGATGCCTGCAACGGAACGAGTTTTGCATTGATCGGAATCTTCGCGCCTATCTCGGCAACCGTTACGATTTCGATAAAGCTGCCTAAAAACTCGGCATGCGAATTGGCCGCTCCGAATAGCTTCGGAGGTTCTCCTTCATTTTCGGCCATCGCCGGATAGGACGGTGGCGAACAGACAAATCCCAGTTTTCTGTACAGCTCAAGTGCAGCTTCCATATCGGAGACTACATGGCCGACGTGATGAATGAATTTGATTTCAGCATGCATTTGCATCCACTCTCCTTGAATTCAATAATTGTGACAAAAGAAAAGTTTATTTTAATTACATTGAACAATTTGGGGTGACTTGTTTTCTTAAGTTGATGGCAATGTGGTGGTACTCCAATTTATAATCCTTTGTTTAGTTGATTATTCTTATTTTTAAGATCCTCAATGCTTCACATCTGCGGCTACGCCTCCCGCTATGGGCTATGTCTTCCTTCGAAACCAATTAATCCCTGCTCTTCTTCATAAATGGCAAAGGGCAAATAATTCACCTTATCACCGTCTGGTTTCACATACACTTTAGCAAGTGATACTGCTACAGTTGGAACGAAATAATTTTGAACATCTTTTACTTTTAATTGTAAGGCCTCTTGCCAATTCTCTCTCGTCACTGCTTCTAATTGCACTTTCATCTTATTCTCCCCTGCTTGTTCAAGATTGCGTTACCTCTTTACTAAATTCTAAAAGTCCAATTACATTCCCAAATGGATCATTACATGCACTAAAATAACCTGGAGGACATTTTTGTGGTGTATCATATATCATTTCGATGCCTTTTTCTTTATAAAAAGCTATTGTTTCGATTCAATTATCTGTTTCAATACCTAAAACAACTTGAGCTTGCTTTATATTTGTTACGTTTATAGAAATCACGCAAATGTTTGGCATCCCCAAGGCTTCCTCACCTTTCATTTCATTCTATATTTCTCTATTTTCCAAAGTTCTCCTTCTTCTCTAAGTACTTCTCGTCACTCAATGAGCTACAGTAAATTATTCACCTTGTATCTTACATGTATTACTAAATAAACCACATACTAAGTTTGAATTTATTTACAATAAAGTGAGGCTTATTACATGATGAAACCCCCTAAAACTATTATTGTCATTTTTGGTGCAACAGGTGATTTAGCAAAACGTAAATTGTTTCCTTCCATTTATAGACTGTATCGAAGTGGGAAAATCTCTGAAGATTTCGCTGTTGTTGGTGTTGCAAGAAGACCTTGGTCTAACGAAATATTTCGTGAAAATGTCAAACAATCTATTCATCACTTTCCAGATAATGACAGAAATCAAGATACATTCACTTCCCATTTTTACTACCATCCTTTTGATGTAACAAACATATCTTCTTATCAAGAGCTTAAAAGTTTGTTAAGCACTCTTGATGATAAATATAACACGGCTGGAAACCGCATTTTTTATTTAGCGATGGCTCCTGATTTTTTTGGGACAATTGCCACAAATTTAAAATCAGAAGGATTAACTTCTACAGAAGGATGGATTCGATTAATTATTGAAAAGCCGTTTGGGCATGACTATGACTCAGCTCAAGAACTAAACGATCAGCTGCGTCAAGCATTTACAGAAGAACAAATTTACCGGATTGACCATTACTTAGGAAAAGAAATGGTCCAAAATATTAAAGTCATTCGCTTTGCCAACGCTATTTTTGAGCCTCTTTGGAACAATCAATATATTGCCAACGTACAAATTACTTCAAGTGAAATATTAGGAGTTGAAGATCGAGGACGTTATTATGAGTCTTCTGGTGCTCTCCGCGATATGGTACAAAATCATATACTACAAATGGTTGCTCTTCTTGCGATGGATCCGCCTATTAAGTTAACAGCAGATGAGATTCGCAGTGAAAAAATAAAAATTTTTCGTGCTTTAAAACCGCTCTCAAAAGACGAAGTCGAACAATACTTCGTCCGCGGACAGTATGGCCCTGGCATTATAAACGAAAAAAAGGTAATTGGCTACAAAGAAGAAAACGAGGTAGATCCAGCATCAAATACAGAAACATTTGTTGCAGGTAAGCTAATGATTGAAAATTTCAGATGGACGGGAGTTCCTTTTTATATTCGAACAGGTAAACGTATGCAAGAAAAATCTACTGAAATTGTTATACAGTTTAAAGATTTGCCAATGAATTTATATTTGAGTCAGGAAAGAAAGGTCCATCCTAATTTACTCATTATTCATATTCAACCAGATGAGGGAATTACATTGCACTTAAATGCACAAAAAACAAATAGCAGTGTAACATCAACCCCTATTAGATTAAGCTATTGTAATAACTGTACAGATAAAATGAATACACCCGAGGCCTATGAAATACTCCTATATGATTGCATGCGCGGCGATTCAACCAATTTTACGCATTGGGAGGAAGTGGCCCTTTCATGGAAATTTGTTGATGTTATCTCAAATGTTTGGGCAAATCATAAAGCTGAAAACTTTCCTAACTATGAATCTGGATCAATGGGTCCTAAGGAGTCTGATGCCTTATTAGAAAAAGATAATTTTCATTGGTGGCCAACTATAACGACTCGTTTCAAAGGAGAAAACGACAATGAAAATATATGATATCACAGCACCTATTTTTGAAGGAATGACCGTTTACAAAAATAAACCTGAAAAACAGCCAAAATTTTCCAAAACAACAAATGCTCACGTAACCGAATCACGCATTGAATTAGATGTTCATACAGGTACACATATTGATGCACCTCTTCATATGATCAATAAAGGAAAAACATTTGAAACCATTCCATTAGAAAAATTAGTGGGAACTGCTAAAGTTTTTGATTTAACAGAAATTAAAGATGGAATTACAAAAGCTGATTTAGAAAATCTTGATATTCAAGAGAATGATTTTGTTCTTTTTAAAACACAAAATTCATTTGAAAATGAATTTAACTTTGAATTTATTTTTTTAAAAGAGGACGGTGCGAATTATTTAGCAGCACGAAATATTAGAGGAATTGGGATCGATGCTCTTGGTGTTGAACGTAGTCAACCAGGACATCCTACTCATAAAATATTATTTGGTGCAGATATTATCGTTATTGAAGGATTATGCTTAAAAGAAGTCTCACCTGACAGCTACTTTATGGTGGCGGCGCCATTAAAATTAGTTGGAACAGATGCCTCCCCAGCACGTGTTCTTCTTTTAACAGATATATAAGTTTATATTAATTTCCACGATTAATAAATAGCCCTATTCTCGCCTGAACAGGGCTATTTAAATTACTTGCATACCGAATGAACTTTCCGTTATTGTACATATTATAGTGTTCAATAACACCAACTATTCGTTCTTTTCATTTTTTTCCACAGCATGACCACCAAATTCATTGCGAAGTGCTGCTACCACTTTCCCAGTAAATGAATCGTTTTCTAGCGAACGATAACGCATTAGTAATGACATAGCGATAACAGGCGTTGCCGCTTGTAGATCAAGAGCCGTTTCAACTGTCCATTTCCCTTCACCTGACGAATGCATAATCCCTTTAATTTCATTTAATTTTGCATCTTTAGAAAATGCACGTTCTGTCAATTCCATAAGCCATGAACGAATAACTGAACCATGATTCCACACTTTTGCTACATTTTCATAATCATAATCAAATTCACTTTTCTCTAATACTTCAAATCCTTCACCAATGGCAGCCATCATTCCATATTCAATACCATTATGAACCATCTTTAAAAAATGACCGCTCCCGGCTTTTCCTGCATATATATAGCCATTTTCTACCGCTGTATCCCGAAAAATAGGTTCTACAATAGTCCAAGCTTCCGGATCTCCACCAATCATATAGCAAGCTCCGTGACGAGCGCCTTCTGTTCCGCCAGATGTTCCTGCATCCATAAAATGCACGCCAACTTCTTTGAACTCATTATAACGTCGAATTGATTCCTTATAGTGGGAATTACCCGCTTCAATTACAATATCTCCTTGACTTAAAAATGGCGTAATGTCACTCATCACCGAATCAACAACAGCATGCGGAACCATAATCCAAATGACTCTCGGTTTTTCTAATGATTGAATGAGTTCCGCTAATGTAGTTGTACCAATAGCCCCATATCCTTCTATTTCCTTTACGGCATTTACATTTAAATCAAAAGCGACTACTTCATGCTTTTTATCAATTAAATTTTGTCCTAAGTTAAGTCCCATTTTCCCTAAACCAATTAAACCAATTTTCATGTTCATTTCCTCCTAAAATTCCTATGTACTTATCTTTCTCCATATTGACAACATATAGTTACTCGAAAAATCTCATTTCCGGAAAAGTCTTGGATTTATATTTCTCTGTATATATGAACTCACGCTATCATTTCCCCCTCACAAATCACAAAAAAACAATACTTTCCAAATATATTTTGCACAAAATCGTTTTAGCAGATACACTATAACCAATTATTGAAATTAAAATTTTCAAACAATTGAAGAGGTGTTAACATGTATAAGAAACAACTCATGAATTCTAATAACATCAATTATTTATTATTTGAGCCTACACATGATAATAAGCATGTTACAATTATTATTTATCATGGTTGGGGTTCAAGTATATACAATCAAACTTTTTTAGCAAGTATTTTAGCAAATTTCGGCTACACTGTTATCATTCCCGAGATTATATACCATGACTCTAGAGAAGCCTTGTCAAATTACTTTTCCAAAGCTATTATGGAACATTATTTTTGGAAAACGATTATACAATCTATTGAAGATGTACGAATGTTTATTCAAAGCCTTTCCCTTTCTGACCATAAACTTATTATCCTCGGTAGTTCTATGGGGGGTTTCATTGCTTCTGGTGCTTTTGTTCAAGAACAACAAATAGATGCATTAATTAATATAAACGGTTCGGCGGCCTGGTTAACTTCTGAAGAGATATTTCAAAAACAAGGTTCCAATGCTTATCATGAAATTGATGCTATCGAGCAATTAGACCCTATTAACTTTTTACATAATTTTAAAAATAGACATATCCTCTTACTTCACGGGCAGGAAGATACAGTTATTTCTCCAATTGGGCAGCAAACTTTTTATGAACAAGCCCTAGCATCTGGAGAAATTGAACATTCTCATCTCTCACTTACTCTCTATCCTCATATAAACCACTCTATTAGCTTACCGATGTTAGAAAACATCGTAAATTGGATAGAAGAAAGATTTGTTATAACAAAAAACACCCATCAATCATAAGAAGATGAGTGTTTTTTACTTCATTATGCAAAGTGTGAAAAAAAGCATAAGATAGCCGTTTTGGTCAACTTATGCTTCTAATATACATACAACAAAAAATACAATAAGCTGTCCATATGGACAGCTTATTTACATAAAATTCGTTAGCGGAAGTAAGTATTTAGTTTATTTAACATTAGTATTAGTTGAAAAAGGACTTCCATTTCGTTGCTATTTTTAGTAAAGCATCAATACTTCGGTTAGAATAAGGATCTTTACCCTCTTGCCATTCAGGTTTACGTCTAATTTCATAACCTGTTATCTTTTCTAATGCCAAATGTCTTTTTCCAACAATACCAATTCTTTTATGACGAACATCCTTTTCTAATCCATCAACTAAAGGTTTAATGAATTGTTTGTTTCCTATTTTTGCGGCTAACTGACAGGCATTATAACGAATATCAGTATGTTCATCGTTTATTAAAATACTAACAATTTGCGATAATTCTTCCCAAAAGTTTGGACATAAGTTAAGTGCATAGATTCCTCTCATTCTCACATTAGGAGAGTTATCTGTTAGACAAAGTAATATATCTGAGCTTCTTATAAATGATGGTTGTGTTGAAAGAACAATAATAGCAGCTGTTCTAACTTTATATGAAGGATGGAATAACAATTTTTGCACACTGCTAATAGCTTCGTTAGGTATTTTCTCAGGTGAAAAAGATAAAAGAATATCAATGACCTCTTGGTTTTCTAAGCTAATTTTCTCTAACTTCTCTGGTAAAGCCCGTCCTGTTTCGCTTCTTTGGCCTATAACTTGAATTGGTACTCATTTATATTAACCAAAATGAATATCTATTATTGAAACTATATTAACTAGGGAGGAATCTTCATGGGATACTTTGTTACCGTAGAGTCAGGTGTGAATTTATATGTAGAAGATATTAACCCCGGGGGAAATAAGACCATCGTATTTTTACATGGCTGGCCGTTAAGCCATAAACAGTTTGAATATCAGTTTAATGTTCTTCCTGCTATGGGCTATCGCTGTATTGGTATAGACTGGAGGGGATTTGGCAATTCGGATAAACCAATGAGCGGCTATACTTTTAATAGACTTGCAGATGATATCCGCACAGTAGTTGGTACACTTCAAATAAACAATTTTACTCTTGTGGGTCACTCTACCGGTGGGTCTATCGCAATTCGATATATGTCTCGTCACAATGGTTTTAGGGTATCAAAGCTTGTTCTTATTGATGCGGCCGCTCCAATTGGATTTACCGCAGAAACTGCTAATAACTACCTTAAAGAAACCTTAAATGATCGGCCTAAAATGATGCAGGACGTAACAGATGGCTTTTTCTTTCAGTATATAACTAAACCATTTTCGGACTGGTTTTTGCAAATGGGGCTACAAGCAGCAAGTTGGTCGACAGCTGCTATTATAACTACATTAAGAGATGAGAAGCTACATGCGGATCTTCCGAAAATTAATGTTCCTACTTTAATCGTTCACGGCATTCATGACAAAGTTATTCCATTTGTACAAGCTCAGGAACTAAATGAAAAGATAAGAAATTCACAGCTTGTTCCGTTTCAATATAGTGGTCATGGCCTTTTCTGGGAAGAACGCGAGAAATTTAACCAACTATTGGCACAATTTATTTAGTTAAAAATTTGATCTAAATTCAAATAAACAGAGGACGATAGCGTAATAATCGAGTACGCTTTACGGACAGTAAAATATTTGCTGTAATTATTAGACTCAATACAGTGTTGAACAAAAAGATATGTTAGTTCAACCAGCTAATGGGCTGCAATTATAATCATTATCTTAATCTTCCGCAAAAGAGTGCGATTGTTAATTAAAACTTAGATTTCAAACGACTTTATTGTTATATTTTTTAGTGTAGTGAAGTATCTCGCATCGAGATTAAATAACTATATTTTTAACCCCGTCCCAAATTTAGAACGGGGTTATGCTTGTTTGAGCTTTTAAAATTAAATAACTTTATTGTCATTTTACAGGCAGTCCAATTTATTTATGATTCCTCCTATTCATGTATCTTCGCAAACATAAATAGTCCTAGGCACTAACACCCAGGACTTCTTAATCAAATATTCATACTTTTCCGTATTTTGATTATATCACTTTGAGTAAAAAATTATAGTTCTTTGTTCAACTAAACTCCCTCTTACTTGAACAAAGAACAGTGTATATTATATTCATGTAAGGTTAACATAACGTATCATTATCGGTAGCAAGGAAAAAGGCGTCCCCTTACTCTCACAAGGGATTTGCCTTTTTCTATGAGGCTATGCATGATTTTATACATTGTGGAGATAATGGGGGTTTTCAGGCTTAGGGATGTCCTGTATTAGTACAAAATTTTGTATAAAATCTTGTATAAATGAAAACAAGTGATATGTGAATTATTAAGAAAAAGGGTATATCATTGCTATAGCGAATGTATTTTTGAGGTGAAACGCTATGAAGACGTTTTATAGTCCTAGTGACGTGGCGGAGCAATTAGGCATTCAGTCATCTACGTTACGTAAGTATGCAGACGTGTTGGAAAAAGAGGGTTACAACTTCATAAAAAACGAGCGTGGACATAGGAAGTATAGAGAAAGTGATGTAATGATATTCCGTAAGGTTATAAACCTAAAGGACGATACAGATATGACACTAGAAAATGCTACAAAGCAAATTGTATCATGGCATCAAGGTATTGAGGTGTTGCCGTTGGATCGACATGAAGTTGAGCGCTATGAAGAACCGGATTTCAACGCTACAGATGATGATTCAAGATCAAAAAGAAGTCATTGAAAAACAAAATGAGTTGCTTCAGGAATTAACCAAACGACTAACTGAGCAAGATCAGCGATTCATACAAAGAGAATCAGAGTTATTAAGCGCTATACAAACGATACAAGAATCCCAGGCACTTATAGCGACGAATTCTAGCGAAGACACGGCGAAGAACCAAGGCCGTGATGAAATGCTTATGCAAACAATAAGAGAAGTCCAGGAAGTTAAAAAGATGATTGCAGCAAGTAAAGATAAGAAATGGTATGAGTTTTGGAAATAATCTTTTGAATTTTGATTAATTAAGGAGTGAATTGAAATGGGAAGATACCCAACGATTACAATAATAAAAGAATTAGATAATAGCAAATATGTAATTTATAGTTTTGGTCCTACTATTGATAGTTGCGAGCAATACCCAGAAATGTATGAAAGATGGCGTTTTAAGATTTTAAAAGATAAAATAACCTTTGAAGAAGGTTATGTTTTACTTGATGATATGCCTAAGGAACATTTTCGATTATTTTACAAGTGTGCTTTTAAAGTATATAAGCAAGTTGAAGAATGTGGTGGAATGGAAAATTTTAAAAATATTGATTTACCAGATCAAATTTCATTTATTATTTAAAATTTATAAGGATAGATTGTACTTTATTTTAAAATAAGCATTCTTCTCTCTCCACTTATACTGTGGGGTGTGTTAGAAGGCTCTAAGAATAAATTCAGTCTTAGAATACAGACAGTACTATTAATACTCCTTGTTTTGTTTCTCATAACAATAGGGGTAGGTATACTAGAAGACAGATTGGGGTAGCAGTATGGGGGAAAAGAAATTTATAAACTATGAGAAAGACCCAGAGTATTTAAACGACTATGTAGCATTTACAAGTAAAAAGTTTGGAAAAACCTATTATTTGACTACAGACGTTAAGGGGTACACAGAGTATGAGTTAGAAGCGTATATTGTGGAACTGGAAGCATATAAGAAAAAGAGAAGAAAGAAAAATTGGATATACTTTGGTTGTTTTGTATTGTTTTGTATTGTTTTGTATAGTCTTGTTAGTAATAGAGGGGTATCAAAACGCTGAACTAGTTGCGAAAGGTAAGCCAATAGAAGCACCTGTTCTTGGGAGACATGTTGAGCTTGAACACCCTACTTTAGAATTGATTGTTGATGATAAAGTTAAAAAGTTATGGGTAAAGCAAGAGTTGTATGACAGTATAACTGTCATGGATAAGGTGAAGGTAATTGAATATAAAGGTGAGATTAAGTTAGACCCTAGATACGAAGGTGAAGACTTAATTATAAGATTTATTAAAAAGGAAAAAGGAGTAGGAGAGTAAAATAAAAAAAGGTGTGGTATTAGTATGGAGATGGAAGATAAGGGGCAAGAAATTAAATCAAAAGAATCAAACGATAAGCCTTTAGCTTTTGGTTTTATTCTTTTCATGGTACTCGGGTGTTTTTGCCCAAATCCCCGATATGGGGGAATTAGCTAAATTTATAGCTATGTCAAAAGGTAGACCTTATGACATAGCTATAAATCTAGAATTTTTCATTTCAAAAATACAACTTATAATTATTTGAAATATTTCAATTGAAATGTATATGTTTTGACATAATCATTTTTAAAAGACGTTAAAATCCTTTGTTTATAAGGATCTTTTAATAATCCGCTTGCTATTCTCCCATTTCGAGGGGATGGGCAAAGAAACCCTACTTTGGTTATTTTAAAAGAATTATTTTTGATAATGGTGTTGTAAATCTCTGGAACAAATGCTTATCTACAAAATTCAAGTTATTTTTCTGATGCTTCATTCTTTATTGTAAATAATATACATTCAAAAAATGTTTATTTTTGTTTTTTATGGAAATTAATTTTTTTAGATTATATAAAAGGGTGGTTAATAATGTATAATTTTATTGGTATTTTAATTATTTTAGTAGTGGTAGGTATATCACTTGCTGTAGTAACTTGGTCATTCAGAAAATTATGTGAAATGAGGAAGAAATAGATTAAATATTGATTAACTCATTTTCTATGTTTTAAAAACAAGTCTAATATTGGCGTACCACCAACATTTCAACGAAAATATACGCTAAGCAAATTCCGACATAAAAAACGTTGATTTTACTACTCTAAGCGACTTATTCGATCTCAAAAACGAGGATATTTGAGACAAATGAAATTCACCCTAAAATGTGCTGAGAATAGCTTGAAATACGTCTCAAAATTCATCTCTAAATTAAAGTCTCAATGTAAACAAACAATATTGAGTTTTAAGAATCCCTTAACGTATAAAAAGGTTAAAATGTGCGTGCTACCCCAGTAAAATCTGAATGATTATAGGAGAGTATAAAAAAACCTTGCAGAGAATATTCTGCAAGGTGCTTACAAATATTTTATCCCAATCGAGGCAATAAACGTTCTCCGCTTTTCATTTCACTTCCACATAAAGGACATTTTGGGTGTTTTTCAAATGCAAAGTTTTTTCGCATCCACCCTAAGCACTCCTCTGACTCACATTCCCAAACTGGGATTTCTTCCGGTGCTACTTCTGCAACGTCATTCTTTTTGTTACGATACATGAGACCACTCCTTTTATGTGAAATATGTGTTTATATAATTAAAAAGGTTGTTAACCGTTCGTGTTAACAACCTTTTTATTGTCTAAATTATAGCTTTACAACGTTTTTAGCTTGAGGTCCGCGGTTACCTTCTTCAACTTCGAAGCTCACTTCTTGACCTTCGTCAAGAGTTTTGAAACCGTCGCCAGTAATAGCTGAGAAGTGAACGAATACGTCATTTCCGTCTGCAACTTCGATGAATCCGAAACCTTTTTCGCTGTTAAACCATTTTACTTTACCTGTTAATGTCATGGTAAATGCCTCCTAAAAATAAAGAAAATAAATGTAATATGATCCGTCTTATTTCTAAGGAAAATAAAAATTCACATATTATCAAAAACCCATAAGGAACGCATATCATCCCTATTGATGCTTGATAATATGTGAAGTGGATTTGTTTTCATATCGTATTCTATGGTTTCATTTTACAATGAAATGAGAAATATTGCAAGTGATGGTAACATTTTTGATTTTATTAGCAAACCGCCTCTCCGTGCGGGACTAATTAGCTTGGAGAGGCGATGAATTAAAAAGAAGCTATAAAGTAAAAGCGATGTGCTTTTACTTCAATATATCCGTTTTGTTGAATGTGGTTATGGATACGAAGCAATTGCTCTTCATATTTTGATACCGAAAAATCAGGAATTTGCCATGGAATTGTTTTTAAATAGTATATAATGCTTCCGATGTCGTAAAAGCGTTGATATGGAAAGTATTCTTGTTGCTTAAGAATTTGAAATCCAGATTGTTTTAGTTGTGAAGTGGCATACTGCATATCCCAATAGCTGTACTCATTTTCAGTATGTGCATGAAGAAGATGATTTAATTCTAAAGTGTCCAATCCGCCAACTTGTTGAGTAATAAAAACTCCGTTTGGCTTTAGAATTCTTTTTACTTCTGCCTCGCAATATGATTCATGTTTGTTAATAATTAAATCAAATTGTTCGTTTGCAAATGGCAATTTTGCATCATCTTCGATTTCATGAACAGAAACACCTAAAGGTTCTAGCTTTGCTTTTGCCAAAGCGATATTGGGAGCATATCCTTCTGTTGCTGCAGTTCTAGCAGGAAGCGGGGTTAGTAAAGATAAAAACTCACCGCCACCAGTTCCCATATCTAGCATGTGATCTACGCTATGCATATACTGTAATACGATTGATGAATAGCTCCACGGAAGTGGTTCTGTACTTAGTCTCCCGGTATCTGTTAGAAACGAGAAATTCCATCCTTGAAAAGGTTTATTAGCTTGTTTAACAAAATGATAAAAAGTATCTTTCATAGTTATTCCTCCTAAGTTATATTTTTATAGCTCAAATATAAGAGGAGGTCCACGACACATATTACAGTTACTATATGTCTGTTACATAGTGATACATATGTATATTCCCTTTCTAAATAAAATATTGTATGGATTATTTTAAATTAATATTACCACAAAGTGAATGAATATTTTGAAAAATCGAATTGTTCTGGTGTTTTTGTTTGTATAGAAAAAGAGTATGAACAAAATAAACATGTTATGGTAAGAGGAGAACTTTCCTGATAAATATAATGAGATTAAGTTCCCAATCTTAGCAGAATCTTAATTTTCGTGGTCGTAATTACCGGAAAATTAAGATTGTAACATTTTTTCTAGAATAATGAATATTTTATTCTCTGCTAATTTCAATTTTCATAATTGATATGCTAAATCTTATGGTTTCACTAGAACAGTACTTTGTGTCACTTTACCCATAAGTTGACCAGAAAATACTTACTTTTATAGGCGATTATCTAATTATCTAACGGAATTGGAAGCATAAATTGGCCTTGAGTTAATGATTAACCCATCAGCTGGCCGTTAGTTTATGCGGAATTTTATACATATGGAGTAAAGGAAATAAAGATAATGATTGCTTATAACCACTGATATAATGGGATGAATAAGAAACATACGTAGGTGAAGAGGATGCTTCACAGAATGTTGATAAGCTGGGGATTATTGGTGAGGGGAACTTCTGATAATGACACGTTATGTAAATTAAAAATGAATAGTATATACAATGCTCTAAATAAGAAAAGATGTCTAAATTAGACATCTTTTTATTTAGATACTAGATTATCAAGTTTCCAATAGGTATCTAATGGATCAATCTTACTGTCCATATATAAATACATGTTATTCAAATCTTTTGGGGGATTTTTCATCGTAAATGAAATTTCAAAAGTTAAAGCGTAGCCAACCGGAACATTTTTAAATTTATCTTCGTGTATAGGCATAGGTTGACCTTCATATTTTTTTCCCGTCTTTTCATCTTTAACGAAATACTTTATTTCTGAAAGATCAATTGTTTTTTCATCGTTTCGAACATTATTAATTGTAACACGAGTTGTAATGTTCCCCATTTTATCTACTATTTTATATTTTGCATTTTCAACTGTCGCTCTGTAAGATCCGCCTTTTGCAAATTCTTCATATAGTAGTATATTTTTTTCCTTTTCTTCAGATATTTCTTTCGATTTCTTTGGTTGAGTAGTTTCTTCACTACAAGCTGCCATTAAGCTTGTAAGTATAAATGCTGTACATGTTATTTTTATTAAAGATTTCATAGGGCTCCCTTTCTATATCCAAAAAATCAAAACACAAGGATAATTTTACATTAAAAGGTAAGAAAAGGGTGATTTTTTTTGAGAATTTATTTTTATTCCTAGAATGTTACGTTATGTTAACCGAGCATGAATACGATATTCATCCGAATTTGCACAAGATTGTCCTTGCTGATGGTACAATTAAAGTCATGGAGGGATATTATGGGTTATATTAAATTTTATGGAATACTGTTTCTTATATTCGGCACTGGAATATTCGTAATTATCAAGGCTGATTCACCAAAAATCAGGGAAAAAAATCTGTCATTCGTAATGATCTGTTTAGGGATAAATATACTCGCAATTCCAATGGCTTTTTTTATAGGTGGA
The DNA here is from genome assembly GCF_037104725.1 of Bacillus bruguierae. NCBI lineage: Bacteria > Bacillati > Bacillota > Bacilli > Caryophanales > Bacillaceae > Bacillus > Bacillus bruguierae. The sequence continues at coordinate 80,590 of NZ_JBAWSX010000017.1, forward strand.
ATGGCAACAGATTCCCCAGACAGTACTGAACTTGATTTTTGGAAAGGATTTCTCTTTATTCAGGGAATACCGCTTCTCATACTACTTCTAGCTTTAGTTTGGTGGTTTATCGTTGGAATAAGGAAAAAGTCCACATGTAAGATTTTAAAATGACTTCCGCTAACGAATTTTACGTCAACTAGCACCTCTTGAGGAGCTAATTGTTTTTTTACAGTAGCAAAGATGAGATTTCACTTTTAGAAACTGTCTTAGCGTATAAAATCCGCGTTTGGCCGTCAGTCCCCCTAAAAAAGGATATCGAATGCAAACTAGAATCATCATTTGCTATAATATATTGGGAAAAATAAATAAAGCAGATAAGGAGATTCGGTATGGAGACAGCACATTCTTTTTGGAACTTTGTAAAAGATGATTTTCTTAGGTTTATAGGATTCCTTTCGGTGTCTGGCATTGGAATTACATTCATTGTAAAAACTGCAATTTCCCATTATTTGAGCAGAGACATTGAAAAACATAAATCGGCACTTATGAAAATTAATGATACATACCGTTCTGATTTGATGAAGGTCAATGATGAACATCGTTCTGACTTAATGAAGCTAAATGATGTGTACAGAAAAGAATTAAACAGCGAAATAGAACAGCTCAAACATGAACAGCAACGTGTTTTTAAGGATTTTGAACTGTACACAACAAAAAAACATGAGCGGTATCCCGAACTCTTTAAATATCTGGAAACTGCCTACGGTGCCATCTTCACTCTTCGTGGAGTTGTAAGAGAATTAACCTTTGAGAATACAAATAAAGCAGATATTGAGTGGTTTTTAACGGAGGAAGTTCAGGCCACAGGCAAGGATAAACAAGAAATTTTAAATTTGTGGGACCAAGAAGGGCAAAGAAACTTGGCGATCCAAAAATTGAATATTGTAAAAAGAAGGGTAAGGTATCATGATGCTAATCAAAAATGGGTCGAGGCAAACGACTTTTTTATCTTTAATCAACTATTTCTGTCTGATGAGGTAGCACAACAATGTAGAGAATTCTTAAACGATTTGTGGGAATACCTAGAAGGGTTAGATCCTTCCTTCGCATATGATCCAGACATTGCATCAATGAATCAAGAATTAAGAGAAATCATTTTACCAGCAGAACGAGAGGCAATAAAAACACTAATGAAAAGTGAATTAACCGTTCCCTTTTCTACTGCATGAGAGAGCCCGCCTAGACTGTGATTTGGTTGCCTGAAAAGGAATTAAAAGCCGATTAGGCCCAGTACCAGCGTTCTTGTAATCAGGGGCAAAGTAGCAAATCTTATTAATATATACATGTTTTTCAGTAACAAAAATGGCTTCAATCAATAATGTTACCAATAACTTTTGATACAGTATTTTGTTACAACGACTTCAATAGTTATAAAACTTGTTGTTTTTTAAAACAAAATGTAACAAAAATGATCATTTTTGGGACACTGAAAACAGTGTAATAGTAATAAAATTGTAAATTCTAACTTGTTTTTCGTTACCAAATGAGGATCTCTTATGAAAAAAGACCCCCTCCGGACTCCGGAAATAAGGGCACTGAAAAAGTCCATTAAAAGAGAAAAAGAAAATAATTACCTACTATTATATAGGGGGTACGGCAACGATTCTGTTTTTTTTGAACCCCTGAAGAAAAATACGCTTTATAATCACAATTTAGTATAATAATAATTTGTGGTAAATAATATGTCGAAATTAAGGAGAGATTATGGAAGCAAAGTTACGGAAATTCATCATTGCAGGAACCATTTTATATACAATTTTAATTTTATATTTTATGTTCTTTGCTTTTAATAGATTAGATGATGTAACCAGCGATTATGGATACACATTTTTGCTTGTTCTGAACAGTGTTCCGCTTCAATTTCCAGAACCAACTTTTTCATGGTTATTTGACTTTGGAAACATTGCTGCTTTTATCCCTTTTGGAATAGTAATTCCTCTGTTGTATCGTTCTGGTTTTGGGAAGTTCATATCCTTGTTTGTCTTAACGATTCTCGTTCTGGAATCGTTGCAGGCTTTAACTCATCTTGGCGGCTTTGATGTAGCTGATGTTTTATCTAATACATTAGGTGCAGCGATAGGATTTATTGCCTATAGAGTGGGGTTTTCTTCAAAAATTTCTTATAAAAAGCTTATTACTTCGGCTCTATTTATTGTTGTTCTTCTAGTTGGAGTAATCGTGATCTCAGAAACCATCAATTATGTTGTGGCGAAAAGAGAAGGCCCGATTCAAGCATTACACAATGTGAAAGAAATGAATGGAACCATGCCCATAACTGAAAATCTTCCAAGTTTCACCGTAGCAGGTAAGAAAATAGAACCCAAAATGAACGTGTATAACAGTGAAGGTGATAAAAGCAAATCATATACTTACATCTTGGAGAACAAGAAAGAGGTGATGTTCTACTCTTATTTTAGCATTCCAGACAAGGGTGAAATCACTATACTGCTAGATGGAAAAAAAATAGCTCATATTGAACAATATCCTAACGTAGAACCTTTAAACTTAGCATCTGATAACAAAATAAGCGAAATTACGATTATCGTTTCCGGAAATGCTAAACTATGGGACGTTAGATTCAGTGAAATGAAGCATTGGTGGGAGTAAAGAACCAACATTCTAAGGGGCTTTCTTTGCAATGTTTTCAATAAATATGGGGTACAGCCGCATCTCCATCAACTTAAAAAATTGGTTGTTCTCAAAAACGAAAAAATGAACTTAATTCTCATAAATATATCTAGTGAGAAAAAATTTCATTTTGGAGGTATTTGTATTTCTTAGCTTGATAGCGATGTGGCGATACCCGATGAATAAAAAGGCTAAAAAATAGCCTTTCTTAATCTTCAACTAACTTAAAAAAAATTTAATACTTTGAAAAATCAATATATTTATACTTTATTTAAAGATAAATAAAAAACATAAACCTTACTTAAAGAACTATAAGGACTATGGTTTTATTTAGTATAGTTAATACACGTATCTCGGTCGAACCCCTTTATAAAGAAGTTAATCGATCACATTAAATAAGAGCATGTTTTGATTAATCTTTTTTCAAAACATGCTCTTTATACTTGCTCTTATATAAAGGTTAAAATCGTCAATTTAATGAAACTTTATTTCAAAGTTACAACTCATCCTTTTTTCCGCCCCTAAAATAACCTCTAACATGTGTTCCGTCTTTCTTATAATAATCTCGTACCCAGTGCTCGTTCTTGTAAGTCCAGCCTCCTCTTTTCTTTTGTTCATCCGGTTTGGGAATATTTGTACTTGCGATGTCTATCCCTGCATCTACAATTGTCTCAACTACGCTCTTGTTCTTCTTGTTTCTAAACTTCTTTTGGATTGCCATTTTTAACCCTAATCGAACTAACGGTAACCCATATTCTTTTAACGGTTTTTCGTACTCTTTTAATATCTCTACACTTTTAGATACAATTTTTTTCATAACACTTGAACTGTTTTTTCTTCCATTCAACAGCATCCCTTTACGTAATAATTTGAAATGTTTGCTTCCCTATTAAAAATAGAACATCATTTATTGTTGCCATTAAAATGAATATTTTTGGTTCCTCTTATTAATGTAATTTACTTGTTTTCCATGTAGGCGTACCGCTCACATTTTAACGAAAATATACGCTAAGCAAAATTCGACATAAAAAACGTTGATTTTATTACTCTAAGCGATTCATCCAATCTCAAAAACGAGGGTATTTGAGACAAATGAAATTAAACTTAAAATAGGCGGAAAATAGCTGAAAGTACGTCTTAAAACTTATCTCAAATCAAAGTCTCAATTGAAATGGGCAATATTGAGTTTTGAGAATCTCTTAGCGTATAAAAAGGTTAAAATGTGCGTGCTACCCCTTACTCCAAATCTATAAAAAAACTCCCCTTTTCCAATTAATTGGGACTAACCTCTTCTTGATCATAATAAGTTGTTATAAAGTGAAACTTCCATCAGTGGAGAGTTTTTTCATCATTAAGCTTTTCTTCTCACCGCTAATTATTGATTGAAACAATCAAGTACTGTGCCAACAACTAGATCTCACCTATTTTCTTTTCTATAATCTTCAGATAAGAATCTTACTGTTTAAAATTGCGAGATAAAAATGGAGTGTGATTTTATGGAACAACTTTTGCTCCCCATAATTGTTACGTTTTATTCATTTAGCGGGTTGTTATTAGGCGGAATTGTTGGTCTTGCGACTAGACGTATAATGGAAAAACAAATATTTCGCTTATATGCACTTTGCGGAGGTATTCTACTTGGATTGTTACTAATAGAAATCATTCCAGAAACATTTTCAAGTTATGAAATAATCGGTCCCCTTCTCGGCATTGCCTCTGGAATTTTAATAATGCGTTTAATGGACTACTACTGTCATCATGTTATGTTACATAATAACAATCAGCCAGCACAGCAAACTTTTTTATTTCTTTCCTTTGCAATTTTTATTCACAATCTACCTAGCGGCTTTGCGTTAGGTACTGCTTTTACAGCGCAACATGAAGCCACCCTTTCTTTCTTACTAGCTATTATTATTCACCATATTCCTGAAGGCCTCACCTTAATTATCTCTTTCTTATTTACACGGCATCAATATCTATCTTTTATCTTAATAATTTTCTTACTATCAATTACTCTTGGTTTAAGCACTGCCTTTGGTATGGTAATTAACAGCAAAGCTATTCATTTACCAGGATTAATAATGGGAAGTGCTATCGGTTCTTTAGGATATGTAACAGTCCATGAAATGCTTTGGAAAGCTAAAAAGAACTTATCACTACTCTCTTTTCTTTCTTGGACTTTTGTTGGATGTTTACTTATTATCATTTTTATCCCCTTTATAAGTCATCATTAAAAAAGAACTTCTCTTACCATTTGTATATTTCACCTTTTTCTCCAAAACATAATAGTATCTCAGTATGTAAGGAGGAAATTCCATGTTTCAAAAAACTGCTGGTGAGGTACTGATTGATTTATTGATCGAATGGGGCGTCGATCACATATATGGCATGCCTGGTGATTCCATTAATTCTATTATCGAGCCGCTTCGTAAAACGCAAGATAAAATTAAATTTATTCAAGTTCGCCACGAAGAAGCTGGCGCTTTAGCAGCTGCTTCTTATGCAAAATTAACTGGAAAACTCGGCGTATGTATGGCAATCGCCGGGCCAGGTGCCATACATTTACTCAATGGATTGTACGATGCCAAATTAGATCAAGCACCTGTCCTTGCTATTACTGGTCAAATTGAGTCAGATTTAATTGGAACTGGTTTTTTTCAAGAAATAAATTTAGAAAGAATGTTTGATGATGTCGCTGTTTATAACCAGCGAATCATGTCAGCGGAACAACTTCCCGCTGTTGTAAATCAAGCAATTCGCATGGCTTATACCAAAAAAGGAGTATCCGTTCTTACCATTCCAGATGACATTCAAAAATTTGAAGTAGATGCAAAAGCACGAATTACAACACCTGCTTTTACAATGCCGGAGTTATTCCCTAGGCAGCATGATTTAGAAAAAGCAACATCTGCATTAAATGAAGCAAAAAAACCCGTTATTCTAGCAGGAAAAGGCGCAAGAGATGCGAAAGAACCTTTACTTGCTTTTGCCGAGCATATTGGAGCACCAATTGTATTAACACTTCCGGCTAAAGGAGTGATTCCAGATGAGCATCCTCTTTGCATTGGAGGATTAGGTTTAATTGGGACAAAATCTGCATATGAAGCAATGCATAATGCGGATACGTTAATTATGATAGGTACCTCTTACCCATTCACAGGTTTCTTACCAGAAAAGGCCAAAACGCTTCATATCGACACAGATCCAGCACAAATTGGCAAACGTTATCCAACAGATATCGGACTTGCTGGTGATGCCGCAAAAACCTTAAAATGGCTCACGCAAAATATCGAAAAACATACGGATCACTCATTTTTACAACACCATCAAGAACTAATGAGGAAATGGGAAGAAAGACTGCATAATCAAGAAAACGACACTTCTGTTCCAATTAAACCTCAAAGAGTCATGCACGCACTGCAGCAAGTTGCGCATGATGATGCTATTTTATCAGTAGATGTAGGTAATGTAACGGTTTGGACAGCACGTCATTTTCGTATGACAAATCAACGTTTTATTTTATCAAGCTGGTTAGCAACACTTGGCTGCGGTCTTCCCGGAGCAATTGCTGGACAGATTGCTTACCCGAATAAACAAGTTTTCGCAATTTGCGGAGATGGTGGATTTGGAATGACGATGAACGACTTTATAACAGCTGTAAAATATAAACTCCCAATTATTGTAGTCGTATTAAATAACCATAAAATCGCCATGATTAAATTTGAACAAGAAGTAATGGGGAATATTGAGTTTGGTACAGAACTTACCAATCCAAATTTCGCGAAATACGCTGAAATTTGCGGCGGAGTTGGTTACCGTGTTGAAAAGCTCGAAGAATTGATGCCTGCTTTTGAACAAGCTGTAAAGCAAAACAGACCATGTATTATCGACGTTCTCGTTGATGTCAACGAAGCTCCAATGCCTGCAAAAATTACGTTTGCCCAAGCAGCCGGCTATACAAGGCACATGCTGAAAGTACTATTTGAAGAAGGGAAAATTGATTTACCCCCTTTATAAGAACAAAAGGATAAGACAGTAGGTATACTTTAATAACCCCTGTCTTATCCTTGATTATCTTAAAAAGTCACCATAAATGGCTGACTGCTTTCATCTAAACAATGTAAAATGCGCTCTTTGAAATTTTTCCACGTTACCATTTGCAGCGCTTCTTCAATTGAAAAATACCCAACTTCTAAGCTTTCACTACTTGTTGTGAACTGTCCTCCGATTGGCTTACCTAAAAATAAATGGGCACAAATACTACTTGAAACATTTTGATATACTCCGCAGTATTTCACAATTTCAATATCAATTCCTGTTTCTTCTTTCGCTTCTCGAATAGCACCTACAGGAATGGCCTCACCTTCTTCCACTTGACCACCAGGAATTTCCCAGCCCCGCTTTGGACTTTTTAAAAGTAAAATTTCGTTTTTATCATTTAACACGACTGTGGCAGCACTTACAATATGTTTCGGATAAGGCATGCCTACTCCTCCTTTAGACAAATTGCTGACATTCTACATACAATGAACAGGTAATACAGACCAAGAACTAACAAATGTTGTCTGCTTCCCTTCCATATGCAACACTTGCTGAGATGGGTTTGCTGTATGGAGTAATTGCGGGAATATTTCTTTCACATACTGATTGTGAGCTGCTGCATCTTTCCATAGTGACAAAACAATGTAACGATTAGAAGAAAGCGATTTTCCAACAACGCCGCCCATCATTCCTTCTGCTCTCGCTATTCCTGGGTTCCAAACCGTTTCTTGCATATGTAAAAATTGCTTTTCACTCTCTTGTTTCACATCACAAATTGCTATTCGTAAAAAGGAACTGTGTGCTAATGCGTCTAAAAATGAAGTCTCCGTTATGTCAAATAAAGATTGATATAATTCTGTTTTACACGATGTATACGTGTTTTGTTGATCGCTATCATAAAAAATCTTATCGTGTGTATCATTCATAAAGCTTTGATACATTTTCATATTTTCCCATAAACTCACTATACAAGCCTCTGATTCATCCCATCCCCCGATTTGTCCGTAAAAACCATCTAATGCCTTCAACTCGCCCCATTGTTCTTGAGCAGCTGAAAATAATTCCTTTTTTTCGTCGCTAACCTTACAAATAATCGATTTAATTAACATACATATTTCCCCCTTATTTCCCGCTAAAACTTCAATATAACTATATACTTTTATTTTAAAAGGGTTTGATAGAAATATCAAAATTTTAGGAAAAATAACATTACAAAAGGAAATACATTTTACTCGTTACATTATCTTTTAATAAAGCTAATACTAAACAATAAGGCATTACTTAAAATACTTACTACCCCTATCCAAAATAGCCAATTTGTTGCGGTCAACCAAGAAGCTGCCATAATAAGTAGTGCAATAGCAATCGATACACAATTACCTATCTGGTTTCGTTTCTTGTTACGGTGAAACTTGGCTTTTGCTTGAGAAATAGATTGCTGGACTGTATTCTTTACATCATAGATTTTTTCTTTCATCTTATTTTCAGTCTCTTTTGCTTTCTCATAAAAGACATTACTCAAATAAACTTTACTCATCATTCCATCCCCCCATATCGACGTCTTGAAAACTCAGCCAATATTTTTTCTTGATTATTTATCAGTACATGCTCATCCACCTCAAGATTAGCTTTTTCTTCAAAACCATCTTGTTCTTCCCCATCGAAGCGATACAGTTTCTGTAATAATCTCCAAAACATTTCAATTTCATCAGTTGTAAAATTATGAAACATATCTGCTAAAAAATAAGTCGATTTTTCTGAACAAGCAATTAACGCTTTTTTTCCTTCAGGAGTAATTTCCATATTGATCGAACGTTTATCTATTTTACTCGGCACAGTTTTAACATACCCTTTTTTCACAAGACTTGTAATCAACTTATTAGCGGTTTGCTTTGTTGTACCTAGCTTTTTCGCAATATTAATAAGGGTGGTGCTTTCAATTGGCAAATGCGCAATAGCAATTAAAGCCATATGTTGCCGGGAAGTTAATATCTCTAAATACTCATCCCCACGAGTTTGCACCTTATTGACAACCGAAAATAAAGTTGCGTAACTTTGCTGCATCGCATGCAGTTCTTTCATTATGAGATTAATATCCATATGTAGCTCCTCCCTATATTAGTCACCATGTTGACGAATACAGAATACCACGTTTCCAAAAAACATGTCAACATGGTGACTACTTTAAGTTACTTTACTTAATAAATAAAAAGCAGCAAAGGTATCTCCCCCTTGCTACTTAATCAAATGTAAGTTCTATTTCAATTATCTCTGACCGGCTGCCAAGTCTTAACGGTGGTCCCCAAAAACCAAATCCAGAAGAAACAATCGCATGAAATAAATCTCTCTGTACATATCCCCAATCTAATTCATACATTCTTCTAGTAATGATATGGTTCGGTGCCATTTGTCCTCTATGCGTATGTCCAGACAATAATACATCAACACCTGCTGCTTCAGCTTGCTTTAACTCAAATGGCTGATGATCCATTGCAATGACAGGAAGACTCTTATCTACATTGCTCATTAATTCCTCGAAACTTTTACGATCTCGGTCCGTCTTATCTTTTCTCCCTACAATATAAAACCAATCTTCAATTTTCACTACTTCATCTAATAATATATTTACATCAATTTTATTCATCTCTTGTAAAAATTCAGGAATCGCTCCGCCGTAATATTCATGATTTCCTAACACACCATATACACCAAGAGGAGCATGCATTTGTTTCATCACTTGTCCCATATTCTTTTTTATAAAATATTCTGGATGATCGTCAATAATATCTCCTGGTAAAAGTATAATATCCGGTTTCATATTATTTACATGATGAACCAATCTTTTAAGATGAGACATGCCAGATAGCTTACCAAAATGCATATCTGAAGCCATCGCGATTCGAAGTGCTTTACGACTGCTAACTTTTTTAGGTAGATGAATCTCGTATTTTCGTACGACTGGACTATACGCATTAAATGTTCCATATGCAAAAATAAACACAAAAGTAATGAGAACAATCGTTCCAATCCAAAAAATAGATTGCTCTTTCGGAAACGATAACCAATTTAAAATAAACACTGTTACATCCGCTATCGGTAATAGTATAACTGCATATTGTATAACCGCAAACCAATAAGAACCAATTGTTCTAAGTGGTGAAGTAAATTTCATCAATCGATCTAGAATATATGCGTATGATAATAGTCCAACTAGAATCGCATAATATCCCCAAGATTGAATATGAAAAGTCGTATGAATCCAAACCCAGCCGTTCCAGCCAATGTAAATCATTAACAGCGTATATAGAGTAAATAAAATAAAAATATTTACTACACTTTTCGTTTTCAAAGTATGCCTCCTCTTTTATATGTTTTATTTACGAATGTTTACATCATACACGAAATAAAATAAATATCCATTCAAACCATTGACAATTTTATTTTGACACAAAAATTTTTATAATTCCACTCATACGCCGCAAAACAAAAAGAGACTGATTCATAATTTTTACGAATCAATCTCTTTTTTTATTTCATATTTCAATTGGATGAATAAGCAGCAGAACTCAAATAACGTTCTTTTATAATTTGACGATGATGGAGTTCATGACCAGCAGTAATGCATGCCAATGCTCGAACAGTAACTTCAGAGTTATTCGCAAAACCTCTTTGTAACCAAGCTTCTTCATCTAAACTTTTAAGTAAATGCACAGTAGATTGGCGAACAATTGTTAAGTTCGCCAGAAGGTTTTGCATAGATTGCTTATCAAATGCTGCTCTAAGAACATACATATCATCATTGTATCCAGGAAGCGGTGCCGTTTCGCCTCTCGCTATAGAAAGAAGTCGATATGCCATAATACGTTCAGTATCCGCAATATGACCGATTACCTCTTTTATACTCCATTTATTAGGAGCGTATCGAAAATGTCCTTCACTATCAGAAATATCCTTCAATAAGAGGTTCGTCTCTTTCATTTGCTCTTCTAAAATATGTATGATATCTCCCTCTGGTACTAAGTTTATGTATGTTGAATAGTACGGGTTATATTCATTTGCTTCTGGTCTCTTTTGCATGTTTACCATCCTTTTTATTTTATCTTTATCATAAAATATTATCATATTAATCCGAAAAATTACAATTCTAAAACAATGATGTTAAAATGCTTTTCTTTTTAGACGGGCGAGAGCATCTGGTCATGCATAGAAACGGTCAGGGCCTTTTTTTTTGCCACATGCAAAGTTTAAAACAAAAGGAGCAAATAGCGATCATGTTTTATTCTGCATAGCAGCGACTTATATGTGGAAAAATTAAAATAGATTTATAGAGAACATTTTACTTTCTTCTCTTCTAATCTTGAAAATCAGCCACCCTACGAAAAAACTTTCTCAACCCTTAACCTATAGACTGCTCGATTATCAGCTGCTACCATAATAAGTGAGCTCCTAATGAGTTTCATTATCTAGCGAAAGGACCTGTTTCGGACACAGGTCCTTTTGCTTTTTATTTCATCTACTGGATGATGCTTTCAATAAAGTAAAGCGATTAGAATTTAGTAACATTTACGAAAGGCATATCCCCCCTATTCTTACTCTTTCGACAGAAAAGCAAATAATTTCTCAAACAAAAAAATTTAACAATTTGTGTTTAATATACAAAAAACTACACTAATGTTATAATTTTACTTAATAATATAACTAGAAAGAGATGAAGATAATGAAAGTATCCTATTGGAGCGGTAAAAAAGTACGGCTAAGGGCACCTCAAAAAGAAGACATTCATTTATTCGAAGACTTAGATGATGAAATACTTAAAAACCTCGATTCAATTGCTTTCCCACGAACGAAAGAACAAATCGAAGAGTGGATAGCCGACATATCAAAGGGTTCTTCTACTGACTGTGATGATTTTTATTGGATTGCTGAAGATCACAATAAGAACATAATCGGTACAATTGATGTTGCGAATTGCGATTCTAAAAATGGAACATTTGATTACGGTATATCTGTATTCCCTTCTCATAGAGGGAAAGGATACGCGCAAGATATGATTATAACTATACTAAAACATTACTTCTTCGAGCTTAGATATCAAAAAGCAACCATTCAAATATATTCATTTAATACCGCTTCTATCAACCTTCATCGAAAACTTCAGTTTGTAGAGGAAGGCCGCTTAAGAAATATGATGTATACAAATGGAACATTCTATGATGAAATCTATTTTGGGATTACGAAAGACGAATTCCAATCGTTATATTTTCCTAAGTAAATTTTACTTAATCCTATTATTTTTTATAGAAAAATTGACCTTTAATCACATTTAACCGAAATATTGCGAATAAAAAAATAAAATCATAAAGATTATTGTTTTAACGACCCATCTATTCAATAACTCTAAAGGGATAGATAGTTCACCTAATGTAATATTTTTGAGTTTATTCATGTCTTGTTTTTTTAGTAATTCTTTTAGTGTTTGTAATTTTAATTTATTAACAAAAGACCAGCTTGGTGTTGCTTTATTATCTGAAGCTATTTTGAAAGTTACATGAATACTATAAGACTGTGAACTACCCGCCACTTAACGTCCTTACGGACTGTTTGAAGTGGGGGCTTCTCGGTTAGTCGTTACTTTTGATAGCTAACGAATTAGTCTAAGACCACCGAGCTAACTCCCTTGTTCCAAAGGTTTTTGGTATTACTTATACTAATGATAATAAGCGTATTGCTTCATTTTTGATGTTGATTGCCGAATTATGGTCACGACCTATTTTTAGTCCACAAGAACACTCATAAGTACGTTCAGATAATAACATGTCTTTTATGTTTCCACAACTATTACACATCTTTGTAGAAGGAAACCACTTATCTATTTTTACAAGTTGTTTTCCTTGTTCTTGTAGCTTATATGCTAAAAAGGTCGTGAACATTCCCCAACCGTTGTCAGCAACACTTTTACCAAAGTTGAGTGCTTGTGACATACTTTTCATATTCAAGTCTTCTATTGCTACAGCATCAAAATTAGTAGCTAATTCTTTAGACTTGTGATGAAGGAAATTTTTACGTTGATTTGCAACCTTTTCATGTAATTTAGCTACACGAATCCGTTGTTTTTTCCAACGCTCAGATCCTTTGGCACGTCTTACTAATACTTGTTGGGCTTTTGCTAATCGGTCTAATATTTGACGATAAAAGCGAGGATAATTGGCTTTCTCATCTTCGCTACTAACGTACAATTCAGCCATTGCAAAGTCCAATCCAACAACGGTTTTTATTTCTTTTTGAATGATTTCTTTTTCATACTCAGTCAAGATAGACACATAATATTTACCAGTTGGTGTCATAGAAATAGTGCATGACTTGATGATATGGTTTTGTGGTATCTCTCTATGTTGCTTGATACGAACCATTTTAAGTTTTGGTAATTTGATATGACCATGAAGAAGTATAATATTTCCGTTTACCATATTTGTTGTATACGATTTTCTACCTTTTTTACTTTTGAATGTAGGAAAATCATTTTGACCGCTAAAGAAATTGTTGTAGGCAGTTTGCAAGTTTAATTGAGCATTTGCCAAAGCTAATGAATCGACTTCCTTCAACCATTCAAACTCTACTTTGTATTTCGCTGGGGTAGGGAACTTCTGCTTCTTTAGTTCTTTCTTGTTCCCTTTGTATTCTTCATACATTTCTTTTCGTTCTGCTAACATCTTGTTGTATATAAATCTCACACAACCAAAAGTTTTTCGAATAAGATGCGCCTGTTCTTCTGTTGGATACAAACGGAATTTGTATGCTTTATTATGCTTTTTCATATCATTTCACCTCACTTTTCACCTTGTTTTTCAATATACTGTTTCACTACTTCTATTGGCGAACCACCTGT
>NZ_JBAWSX010000018.1:0-85660 GCF_037104725.1 Bacillus bruguierae
GTGAAGTTGTAAGTGATTTTTTCTCACGTTCAACCACTACAAATTTACCATTTGAATTTGTACTTTCTTTCGGAACAAAACTCTCTACTTTATCACCATTTACTGCTAGAACCTCTTGATTATTATATTTTAGATTTGCTATACCAGTATCAATGTTAATTGCTTTTTTTGCCTGATCAGCTGAATTATTTTTAGGTGTTTCAGCGAAAGAAATAGAAGAATAATTAAAAGTGCATAAGCCAATTGATAAACATGCTAGTAATTTTATTCCCTTAGTATTTTTCTTGATTTTCAAAAAAATCAACCCCTTCCCTTTTTTCGTATTAAGGTATGATAATTATCTATAAATAATTGCTAAATAGTAAACTTACATAAATGCTTTTAAAAGTTCTTGAACGAATGGAAGTACTCCACCTACAAATTTTAAAATTGCCATTGCGATTGTCATATGATTTCCTCCTCTGGTTGTTGTTGCTCAGATGTGATTTATCTTTATGCTCTTATTATAGTAAGCGCTTACATTTTTATCAATACATTCTTGTATGCAATATTGCATATAAGAATATAACAGGTTCCCTTTGCATTGTTAATAAGGGGTACAGCCGCATTGCCATCAACTTAAGAAATGCATTGTTCCTCAAAGCAGAAAAAATGATATCAATTCCTACGGACAACTATAAAGAGATAAAATCTTTGTTTTGTGGATATTTCAAAATCTTAGCTTGATGGTCATATGTCGGCACCCCATGCCCATCAATAGAGAAAACGGCAGAACAAAATAAGGAAAAAAGAACATCTCTTTTCATCGAGATGTTCTTTTTTCCTTATACCTAAATCAATTCTTCTGTTATATTATTTCGCTTCATCTTCTGGAATTAAAAAGCTTATATCATACTCTTCTAACTTCGCAAGTAATGCTTCTCCATCGATTTTCAATAAATTCATATGAATATTAAATGGTATAAATCCAGCACGTTTATTAACTCGATACAGCCGTTGTCCTTTTGATGGTATAGAGGAGATATATCGCTCTTCAACATCATCTTCCATCACAATTCCTAAATACCTTTGCCCTTGGATTGTATAAGGTAAAACACCGTATACATCCTCCAAAGCAATTTTTACAGGATATTTTGGATTATTAGTAATTGTAATATATTCTGGCTCTAAAATGACGGCTGGTTTTCTTGCAATAATTTTTTGAATAACCTTCCAAAGAGCAATTAGTACAACTAATGCAAGAGCTCCAAATAAAAATCCAACTATAAAATTAGGCTCCTCAGATGAAAATGCATACGTAACAAAAAAGAGAAACATCGCTTCAATTACCAAAATCAAAAAAAATAATCCGACTACTTTTAGCTTTGATTCATAAATATAATATTTCCCCATACGATTCTCCCCACTAATATAAATCCACTTTGATTTTCCAACATATCGCTATGCAGAACCAAAAACACAATGCCTATCCTATCTAAAAAGAAAATTTTATGTGGTTTTTCAATTTATATAGATGATTTATTTCGCCTAATAGGACTGCAACATACAACACACATTCTCAAAGCGGCGATGTGTTAATTTATACTTGTCAATCAATGCTTCAATATGTTTTTTCATAAAAAATTCCTTGTTCAAAAATTGGTACCTATACATCATACCATGAAAACACTCATCACCTACTTTGTTTATCTCTTAAAATAAAGAAACCAGTTATGTACAAATGAAGTTGATACAGTTTCCTTATCTCTAAATACTTTTAATCTTGGGGTCTCATCCCCCATCCAGCAACTTAAGAAATGCATTGTTCTGGAGCTAATTGCTTCTGATAGTTCGATAGTGATGAAGTGGGTTATTGGGAAAGAGAAAAATATATAAGGTGTTTAAAAAGCCATCATAAATTGCAAATGAGTAAGTAATATAGGCTCTATTTTCTTTCCAAATTATTTTCGTGACAGAGTCCCTTCTGACACAAACCAAGTTATACCATCATATCCTTATGATGAAAGGATGTGATGAGTTGAGTTACTTTACTTGTGTTCCGTATTATCAAGCCTATCCTTACTTATATTATCCTCCCTACCATGGAGCTAGAGTAATTTATCCAATGGATATTTATCATACTTATTCACCTTATCAAGATTATCGTAATTACCTAAGTTCTCCATTTCCTTCATATGAAGGAGAATATTATTACGAAAATCTTCGTCAGGCGAGTAAGGTACTGTACGCTGCGATTTGGGAGCAACAGAGTGGTCCAGACTGGCAAGCTAGACATGGTCTGACAGCAGATCAATATCAGCGGACATTCAACGAACTAGTTGCCCAAGGCTATCGTTTGACTTATATAAGCGGCTACACTGTGCACGGGCAGGATTATTATGCTGCGATTTGGGAGAAACGTGGTGGTCCTGCATGGCAGGCTCGGCATGGATTAACGTCTGCTCAGTATCAACAGACGTTCAACGAACTGGTTGCGCAAGGTTATCGTTTAATACGCGTGAGCGGTTACGGAAGTGGTGGGCAAGATCGCTATGCTGCGATTTGGGAGAAAGGGAATGGCCCAGAGTGGCAAGCCAGACATGGTTTGACAGCAGATCAATATCAGCAAACGTTCAATGAACTGATTGCACAAGGCTATCGGCTTATCCACGTTAGTGGTCACACAAATGATGGTCAGGATCGTTATGCTGCGATTTGGGAGAAACGTGGTGGTCCTGCATGGCAAGCCAGACATGGTCTGACAGCAGATCAATATCAGCGAACGTTCAATGAATTGGTTGCGCAAGGCTATCGGCTGATACAAGTAAGCGGCTATGGTAGTAATGGTATAGATCGTTTCGCGGCAATTTGGGAAAAACGTGGTGGTCCTGCATGGCAGGCTCGGCATGGGTTAACATCTGCTCAGTACCAACAGACGTTCAATGAACTAGTTGCCAAAGGTTACCGTTTGGTGTCGGTGAGTGGTTACTACTCGCATAATTAAGTGTCTAACACTCTGCTTGAGGACCATATAGGATTGCAAAATGATAAAACTATAGGAATACGAGGTGCTATAAAGCACCTTTTCTACTTTGTTGAAAAAAGATTATGTCAAAGAAAATGCCAAATTTTTTTGGCATTTTTTGATTTCTATTTGTTTTATAAAGTAGTTCCCTCTATAATTTGATGTGTTAGGTGTAAAACAACTTGCTTAAGTGAGCGAAGTTTGGTCCACTTTTTTAAGCTTTGTATGATGGCAGTCATCAAAACTTGTACTTTAACCTTTTGAACCCCGCAGTATGGCGCATAGCACAAACCGTGGAGTTCTTTACTATGTGCAAAATTCAATTCCACCGTAGATGGACGAACAGAACGGAGAATTTTTCCTCTCATGGACAAGCGCTGTTCTATATTGATCATATGCATAATCAGTCTTTGGATTAAGGTCAAATGTTTTTGTAACTGTACTTTCTGAATTTAAAGTAATACCATAACCAAAACTTGCAGTTAATAATTGATTTACTGTTGCACCCCCCTCACAAGACCTACTTCCATCCCAATAGTATAAGATAACCCTACAGTTACATTATGCGAAATACCACTTGTAACCGCTTTGCTCCAATGATAACCTGAATTTGAATCAATTAATTTCCAATTTAATTCTTTTTTCAATTTAGTATCTTCTAAAATTGGATCGTTTTTAGGAATTGCTAGTGAATATAATAATTCCCCTTTAAAAAATTGAATTTGTATTGTATTCTCTTTATTAGTGTTATTTTTTGTATATGTGTTTTTAAGGCAAGACTGTCATTATCAGTCTTGTTTTTTATTTGAATATTTTCTCGATTAATGCAATAGGTACAAAGGAGATTTTAGATGGGATTAACAAAGCTACATAGTGTGATAGAAGATAAAAAGAGTGAATTAGTTCAACTCGCTCTCAAATATGGTATCAATCATAAAAAAGTACTTACATTAAGCCAAGAATTAGATTGTTTAATTTTTAAGTTTATGAAAAGACAATGAAGAGTTCTTTCATGAGATTTATATTCATTATATTTTCTCTTTTGGGTATTCAGCTGGGATACCTGTAGAACTAAGTTATCGATAAACATTTTTCAAAGATTTCTAAAAAGGAGTTCATAACCCCATAGTTTCGACTCTCTGTTTAGGGTGTAAAGGTTCATATACTCAATATGGGTTTAGTTGAGGATACATCAACAGCTGAATTTTGAGGTGGGAGTATTACTGCCCACGAATAGCGGGATAAATAAGTTGAAGGGATAACAGGAATTAGCAAGGGTACATTAATTCGAACGAAGAAAAAAGCGCAGATCAGTATAGTTAGAAACAAATGATATATGTTGTATATTGAAATTATTAACAACAAACATTTCAATAGATTAATTTACAATATTTTGATATTATAAAGTTATAGTTAATATATGTAAAAAAGAATGAACTTGAATACTATTTTTGAAGGGGGATATTGTAATTTGAAGCGCACCGCAGAATTTATAACTGGCTTAATTGGAGGAATCTTTGGAGTACTACTTTCTTTCCTTATGGTAATTGGTAGTGTTTCCTACATTAATTCTGGAGATAGTTTTTCCTACGATAATTCTGAAGGTTTTGAATATATGATCGTTCTTTTTAGCAGTTCCTTAATCATTCAAATAGGACTATTAGTATTAGCCTGTTGTGTAAATAAAATAAATAATACAGTTTATGGTATTTGTATGATTGTATTAAGTGTAATATCGTTATTGTTATCGGTTTTTGTATTAACTCTTCCAGTGATTTTACAAATCATTTCAGGTGCATTAGCATTTCGAACTTTACAACAGAAATCTAATTAAAACAAACCCTTTACAAAAGTACACGATGTACTTTTTATAATTTTATTTGATTATACTTCGCAGTTTATGACAGCAACCCTGTCACTACCCCATGCTCATCAACTTAAAAATATTCACTATCCTAAAAAGTTAAAAACGTTATTCTTTCTAAACAAGCTAAATGATTAGAAAGGATAACGTTTTTTGTACTTTAGACTCTTACATATAAGGTGATCAATATGAATTAAAGGCTGAAAATTGCTTATTTCCTATTCACATTGATTTAACTCCGTTAAATTCAATGAAAGACTTTTGTAACATTTACGAAAGCAATTTGAAAGATATTTAAAGTAAAATAAATTTATCGCTAATACATATGCAAAACACCCTCTAAACTGCATATTTTATTTTTCTAATACAATAGTAATACCGAATTTAATATTAAATATTTTTTTGTATCTTAGTAAATTTATGAATTCGGAAGTGCATTTGGTGGAAGCATCTCATGAAGTGAAAAACAAATCGCTCAGATGTGTTAGAAAAATAAAATGGATCAAACCGAGCTTTCCCCTAAGCTCCTTTGAAATAACCAAACCCCACAAAGAACATTCTTGTTCTCCGTGGGGTTTGTTATATTTATATTTTTTTCTTGAAATAAGTGCTTTTTATAGGGGTCTCGCCGCATGCCCGTCAAGCTAATATTTTGAAGTATCCCCAAAACAAAAATTTTATCCCCTCATAAGGCACTGGGTAATGCTCCGAACACGTTATCTTTCCTCTCTGCACAAATGAATATATTGACCAAATTCAGGGAATACGTCCCAGTTTCTTTCAAGGGTATCGCTCGTCCCACGCTCTTCGACTGAACCAGTCTTAAAATCTCTCTTTTCCATTGCTATATAGCCATCTTCTTGAAAGCCCAAAATTAAACAACTTACCTCCTTGTCAGTTTCATCATCATATTCCCAATACATGGCTGTTCTTAAAAAAATTTTACCTTTACTCATAACTTTAAAATCATATTTTAAATACTTACGATTCAAATCATCATAAAATCCGACCGAAACCCATTCATTTGTCACATTTACAATATACTTAGGTTTTTCATCTTCGCTTAATACCGCCGTATATGGTTCATGTTCTTGATGGCACAAATATGCAGTACGGTCATCAAAAATGTTCCAAGGCTTCTTTTTGATGTCGGACCATTTGTCACAATAATAAACTTTCATAATCGATTATTCACCTTCCCCTTAATACCCCTAATAATCCTATTTTTTGTTATTTCATCAAGAACTATTTATAAAACTGGTACCTCTAATATTAATTCACCTTTAAGAACATTAGGATTAAAAGTACCATCTAATATTTTGGAACCTAAAGAATATTTTTTAGTAACCTTATTCAAGTACCTTAGTGCTGCCTTTTCTTGAACTTCACTAAATTAGGTAAACCTCAATACGATTTCCTTATTGTGAACATATGAGTCAACTAGGTGAAATAAGCCTTCTAAATTTATCAAGCGTATTTGTTGATTCTCTTTAAAAACAGCTCTTAGGCCTTACTCAATTTATGTAGAATGCCTTCTCTTTCTTCATATTTGAAAGAAAGCTCTAAGCTAGATTTATAGTGCTCCCCGATGTTCATAATTCATTAATCTTTCTATAAATGTCATATTCAAATTGCAACATCCTGGTAACCTACTTCAGTTACTTTTTCATTTAATAAACGAAGCCCTAGTCCATTTTCCATGTCCCAGGCACAATTAAATGTAATTCCGATATCTCGACCTTCAAAAATCCCCGCATATGAAACAACAATTCCATCTAAACTTATCATTTCTAGTATTTGATCAGTCGTTTCAACTAGTGGATAATTTTCATTTAATTCAATATCATAACCTAGTTCATGTCGCGTTTGTTTGTAATAGTCTAATATTGGTTGCAAAAAACTTTGTTGTAAGTGTTCCCAGTTTTGCATAAGTGAAGTATATGCTGCATATTGTTCTTCATCAAATTTACCATCCCCATCACCATCGACCATCAATGCTATTTCGACTTCAACCCCTGTGAACTCTTCTTCGTAAAAAGCTTTGTCATAGTCATCTAAATCACTCCAAAAGGTAAATCCTCCGGAATAATCCAATCCACACCCATTTCCATCACTTATATTCTCTAACACCCATTTAAAACTATTACACATTAAAGAAGAGTCCAATAGATTTTTTATTGGCAGATGCTCAGGGGTTATTAAATCATTAACATTAATTAATTCAATCATGATAGACCTCAATTTTTAGTTAGTTGGAAAAAGGACGTTATCTTTCTATTTTCAAAATACCCGTTCCATTTTCACTTCTGTCAGTTCACTAAAGAGAGTTTCTCTTCTCAATAAGACTACGTTTTCGAAAATCATTATAATTTATCCTTTTGCTTTTAAATATAATATTTCATTTTTACATATTATAGAAATTCTATATTTATTCTATCAACTATTAATTTAATATATTTCCCATATAGGTATTCATAATCCTCTAAAATCTCATCTTCAATTCGTATTCCTATATCAAACATCCCATCTGAAGTAAGTAAGCCTTTAAGCTCGTATTTAAAGCCATCACCTAGCTTTGTAATTTGCTTTTCTTGACTATCTTGTATATCAATTGCAAAATCATCTAGAAACCAAAGACTTAATTCCACAGGGTAGATTCCCCCGATTTTTATCTCATATGGAAAAATATTCGCAAAGCCGGTTAATTCAATATCTTTAATTTTCACTACAATTTCTTCTTCAATACATGAGTCTATCTCCTTAACTAACGCCTCATATCTCACTATAAATTCCTCTTTCCTTATTCTACAGGATTAATTTCTTGTACAGTTTTATCATGTAACATCTTCCAAAAACTCTTGCCTCTTTAATATTACTTTTGATATATATTTATTGTGGTAAAAGTACACTTTTTTATTGTAGTTATCAAACTTACTAATAATTCATATTGTGTCGCTAAAAGTTCTCTAGTTCTAAATGTATAAGCAAATTCAAATGGACTAACATCTAATTCATCTTCCACATCTATACCATAATTCTTTATTAACTTTTTTAGTTCTTCACTCATCATTATCTAACTCCTTATTTTATTCCAATATCCTGAATCTCCCCTTCCAAGATGCCCCAATTTACTCCTTACTCTGTCGGTACAAGCTGCACTGTCTTTACATCATTCAATTCATACCAATTTAAATGGTCTTCACGCCAACACTTTCTATTTTCTTATGTAATCCCACTGGGTTCCACCTAAAATTGACGTGCTAATTCAGGAAAATTATGAAATTGCTCAGCTTAAAAATCAAAGCATTTATCGAGTCCTTTTCAATCTTAGAAGGGACTCTTTTTTATATCAAAAATCGATAATCAGCTTGACCCTAACGCGACGTGATAGATTAAGTTCATTTTAGGAGGTGAATTCAAATGGTAACAATAGGAGATGTCAAACAGGCTACTGGTTTGTCCGAAAGAGCAATAAGACATTATTGTGATTTAAATACTCTGAAACTACCTTATGAATGTAATGAAAAATATATAAACAAGTGGTGATTAAAATGAAAATCGACATGGAAGATACTTTAAGTCAATACGAAATTTTACTTTCATTACCTCTCAAAGAGAGAGAAAATTTCTTTAGGTATACAATGATGAAACCTTTTGAGGGGATGTGGAATACAATTCATGCGCCACTTAAAGCAAAGCAGCCAAATGGATACGATGTGATGATGGCAACGAAAATGTTAGGGTATCTCGATATAAAAGAAAGTGATATAGCAAAACAAGCATTGCACGATTTAAAAACAATAGATGCTCTAGAGATCGCTCAAAAAACATTAAACAGATGCATAGCGTTTGCAAAAGCTACTAACTTGGAAGTACGTGCAGAGGAATTAAAGTTTGGAATGTATATTGCTGATCCTGAAAAGCTAAAAAATCAAAATGGTTACTGCGGTTTTGGCGGAATACCTGGATATGTCACCATAACCATTCATCCAAACAATTATAACATTCCGAGAATACCAGCGCTCATTGCTCATGAATTTCATCATAACCTCCGTTTTTCCTATTTCGATTGGAATCATGGAGACGTAACGCTAAGTGAATATTTAGTTATCGAAGGACTTGCTGATTCATTTGCTACTGAGTTGTATGGTGAAGAATATTTAGGCCCTTGGGTCACATCAATTGATGAAGAACTCGAATATTCAATCCATGTCATTCGGGAAGGTTTTCATTTAAAAGGATTTGCGGAAGTTAGCAGTTACATGTTTGGAGATGAAATTGCTAAAAAAGAAGGTTATTCACCAGTAGGATTATCACCTGGCGCGGGTTATGCCGTAGGTTATTACGCCGTACAATCTTTTATGAAAAAAAATAATATCACAATTCAAGAAGCCACATCGTTAAGTGCAGAAGAAATCATTACAGGATGTGGCGTTTTTTAAGAGCAGAGCACTTTAAAGTTTAAAGTATTATAACGCAGAATGTACATTCTGCGTTATTTTATAAAAATCGCTAATAGTCTCTATTTTTTAAATAACAATATCTTAATAACCAACCTCGACTACTTCTCCATCTTCCATTGGGGTTATTTTGAAATCTTCCACTACTTCATTCATTACCTTTACTCTCAATTTTTTAAAATTAGAAAAAGAGCTTATGTCCCTTATTTGGAGCACTAGCTCTTATCATTTTTATAACCTATATTTACTTTCCTTTTCCCGTATTCTCAATATAGACTCAATTATTCTTTATTACCTTTCTATTACTTCACATTTTTATTTTTGTGTACTTAATATTTTATACTAAAAAATTTGGCAAATCCTCTATCCATACCTTAAAGCTATCACAATATTCCTCGAATTTCCCTTTATCATCATAGTAATAATATACCTTTGACTCTAGTACATGTAAGCAAAAATAATCTCCATTCCCTATACCATAAAAAGGTATCATATTTGAATTCCAATTATTATTACTCATTTCATGATTATATACTTCTTCTATTGTATCATTTCCATTAGTATTACCTTTTGACACATTATAAATATCACCTGGAAATGACCATATTGACATCAATTCAATAAAACATTTAAATTCATCACTAAATGAATAATTAAACTTATCACTTAATTCTTTCCACTCTTCATTTGTCGGTTTATCCAATATTTCTGCTTCTCTTTCTAGAACAGTCGCTAATATAGACTCTACTTCAGTATATTTCATTTAGTTTCACCTCTATTGTTAATTTTAGATTCCACAAGACCTTACGCGATACTGACAACTAGTTAGAGTATGTCTCGTAAAGGAAGCTGTTACGACAACGCCGTTATTAAAAGTATCATAAAATTAGAATTTCTTTATCTAAAAGAATTTAAAAATGTTAAACACCTTAAGCAAAAACTAGCAAAACGCATAAATTCCTACAACAAAAAAAAAATTAAAGCTAAACTAAAAGGCATGAGCCCGGTGCAATACCCGAGCTTATGTCAAAAAATCAGTCTAACGAAATAACCTGTCCAACTTTATGGAGTCACTTCAATATTGCACTGCATCTTCAATTTGTTGGACTGTGTCTAACAAATTTGTAGCCGTACACTATCCCTTTTGGAGGAATGCTTGTTTTAACTAATAAACTCTTTAACACTATTTGAATTTTTCAAGGTCATGATATGGATTGGCTATGTTGTCTCCAACCTCATCGATGGTTTCTTGGATTTCCTGTAGTATCAAGTTATCAATATTGTGCTCCTGACTAATGGAATCTTTAATTTTTTGGAAACAACTTTTTAATCCAAGGTTTACAACAATTGATAAGATTATATCCACATCATCATATGAATCAGTATTTCATAACTCACAAAGTACATTATCTATTTCATTTCTTATCTCATCTCTCAATAACTCATAGGTCATTACTTGCCGATCCATTAATTGACTTAAAATCTGTAAGAATACTTCTTTATCCGTATTTTTTTTACTAAAATCAGTAAGAGAACCTTGAAAATATTGTTCTAATTTATCCACCGAAAGGATATCAGGTAATATCTCATATTCTTCTAGCTTCATTATTATTTCTCCTTTATTGGAATGTGAACCTCATTTACCTTTTAATCTTCTTCCGATAAATTCCATTAAATAAGTAAAACCTACTGCTAATCCACCAAAAATAAGTATCCAGAAAAACGCAAGAATACGGTCTCCTAATGACTGTGGAAGAAGAAACATAAGAATAGCAATAATAGGTACTGTTATTAAATATATAATTCTCATTTGTTTGAACGGACGCATATATTTACTCCTTTTTCTCTAGTGTTACAAGAAATTCAACAGCAAATTCTTTATATAAGAGCGTATAAAATTCATTTCTAACCATTTGAATTAAAAACTACATTATTTATTAAATGGATAATGCTCTTGTGTACATTCAAATCTAACTGTTCGATGTTTATCTGCAGGTCTCACATTAAAATGTGACCTCAGCCTGCCTTTAGAATGGTGTGCATTATAAATCAAAGTATCTGTTTCTCACCAAAATTATGGTAATCTTATTAAACCTGGGGTTACCCCTTCTACTCTTGCCCACTCAAATAAACATTCAACTATCATTTGATTCTTACACTTAATTTTTAATAAACTCTCTTCTTCTGTCGTATTTATTTCAAAATGATCAATGATATTTTCTGTACCTAAACCTTCTATTGTTAAATTACGAATAGTAAAGAAAGATATTTCTATATAAATTACATCCCACTTATTCCTATCTTATAAGTATTTCATGACAAATCTTTTAATAACCGTCTTCAAATAAACAGTGAAATACTGTTACTTTTTCCTCTCTAAGTTCTAATGAAATGTTAGGTATTTTTATTTCTAATAAATTCTTTTCAAGTAATTGTATGCCTTCATTCTCTAAATACTTCAAAATCTCATTACCAATTTGTTTTGTAGTTTCATCGAATGGTTCATATTGTTCCTGCATTTCAACATCACCTTCAACATACTCATATTTAATATATTTTATTGCAGCATATGGAGCGATTGCTGAGATGTAAACTAATAACCCATTTAAATAAAAGTTCTCCCTAATATATGAATTAAACTTATCCGTACCGATTTGTAATCTAGGTTGTACTGAAGATTGAATATATAGTGTGAAACATTTTGAGTAATTAAAATCTGTCAGATTATCAATGTGAATATCCCTAATTTCATGAGTGAATTTATTAGTCCAAACATTAGTATCAATATAATTAAGCAAAACATATCCAAAATCACCACAATGGTAAAGTCCTTCAATGGTATTTAAAACTTTTTGTTTCATAAATAGCCTCCATTATTTTACCGAATGGCCATAGATGTTACCCTTTTTATCAATATGGATCTTCACTTGAGTCCCTTTCATTCATGGAAAGAGAAAGAGCAAGGAAAATAAAATGATTACAATACCCATTATCGAACGGGTTTTTGAAGTAAATGGAGAAATTCAGTTATAATAGTAAACGGACCTTTATTTAATACTTAAATTATCATTCCGATTTTTACCACAAATTCTTTTTAATTGTATAGCAGGTGGGAATTTTCTGTACTTATTTCGTTTTAGCTTCCATACTTTATGTATGTAGTGCATTCTTATCAATTTTCCCCATTACTTTAACTCGTAGGGGCATTAACTTTAGAACTCTGCTAATGGATAAGCAAGTTAATAATTGTACTTGAAAATGGAGTGATACGATGAATAAGACGTATGATGTCATCATTACCGGTGCTAGATGTGCCGGCTCTACCTTGGCAATTTATCTTGCTAAGGCAGGTTTCCATGTGTTGTTAGTGGACCGAGCGAATTTTCCAAGGGACACATTATCAACCCATACCTTTTTCAATAATACTGTCGCTCTTCTTCGAGAAACCGGTGTCCTGGACAAGTTATTGGAAACAAAAGCACCGCCGGTACGGGATATTAAATTTCAATTTGAGGATACCGTGATAGAAGGTCTCATCCCTGAGGTTTACGGAGAGGAAAGTTGTTATTGTATTAGAAGAACTTATCTCGATCATATTCTACTTGAACAAGCCAAATCCCAAATGAATGTAACTGTTTTAGAAGGATTTCGTGTGACGGATGTCATCCGTGATGACGAAACAGTGATAGGCGTGAAAGGTTTAGACGGCGACAACGAGAAACAAGAATTTTTAGCTCGCCTGGTAGTCGGGGCAGACGGCCGATCCTCTATTATTCGCAAGCTGGTAAAAAGTGAACTCAAAATAAGTATTCCGGCAACAGTCGGCATCTATTTCGGGTATTTCTCTGGATTTCGCCACGATAATGTCCCTAAATTTGAAGTATACAAGATAAAAGATAACACAGCCATTCTCTTTCCGACGAATGATGATTTATATGTAATTGTCGGCATTTTCCCATTAGAAAATAAGGAATTGATAGAACGGTTGAAATTAAATCCGGAAAGCTGTCTACGCAATTTCTTTACAGATAACTTTCCGAATACAACAATTGGGGCGCGCTTGAAAAATGCAGAACTAGTAGAACCGGTCAAAGGCATTCTCGGATATGATAATTACTGGTATAAAGGAATGGGAAAAGGATGGGCGTTGGTTGGAGATGCAGTTTGTTTTAAAGATCCTGGCATGGCGCAGGGTATCCATGATGCTATATGTGGAGCACGTATATTATCCAATATTCTATCAAAATATAAGGGACAATCCGATCAATCAAATCAAATGTCTGAAGAATATCAAAAGGCAATAGAAGATGAGTTTATGGTTCGGTTTCACATGGGATGCCAAATTTCGAAGAATGAACGCATATCTGAACAACAGGATGCTGTCAACAAGCTAATCAGTTCCCATCCAGAGGCTATAGAGAAGTTT
The DNA here is from genome assembly GCF_037104725.1 of Bacillus bruguierae. Taxonomy (NCBI): domain Bacteria; kingdom Bacillati; phylum Bacillota; class Bacilli; order Caryophanales; family Bacillaceae; genus Bacillus; species Bacillus bruguierae. Next base: position 13,755 of record NZ_JBAWSX010000018.1, read on the forward strand.
TTAGGGATTTACAATTATGCAAACGAGCCCGCTGCTTTAGAAAAAGAACTCGCACGAATTATGCAATCGATCTAGCAATGATTTTAGAGATTAAGTGATTTAAGTACAAAAATAATTCGCTATGAACCTCCCCCACTTACTCGCTTCCGCTTGAAGTGGGGATTTCTTAGCATCAACAAAGACAAGGTCCCATGAGAAGCGGATTTTCCATCTCCTCTCTGCACCTATGCAGGGACTCCTTTTCTTCATTTGACTAAGCAACTTCTGCACATGCAGAAGGGTGGGAACACACCGTCTACTACTTTTTGCTTACGCAATCCACAAATACTTTCTCTTCGTTTCTTCCGGGATATGACACATCTTTCCGTACAGTTCTTTTGCCAAAATGTTGCGGGCACCGTGAATGTCCCAGTGTTCTTCGTAGCCGCACACACAAACGTAGTTACGTGTCCGCACTTTCTTTCTTCTTTGGCAACAAGGGCATGTTTGAGAAGTGTATGCTTCGTCTACGAGAAACAATAGAGGTACCTTTAGCAATCTAACCCATTTCGATGCTGGAGCCAGAGTGACTTCGGGTGATGTTACCTTGTCATAAAAATCTACGAATTTGTCACGATCGGCGCTATCACGGTAAGCCATGGCGACACGTGGATGTTCATTAAGTACACCAGAGATCATGTAGGCCTCACCATATCATTTTGGGAATTCTGTACGATATCCGCGTTTTGACGTCAGGACTCCTACTATAGATTAAATACGATTTAGTTAGCAAAAATGAAAAATAGCCTAAGATTCGAGGGGTGGCAATTATCCAAATATATTTGCATATTCACTCTGTAGATCTATACCAGGCATTACTTCTTTAGCTTTCTCTAATAAAATTTTATTTCTACTACTGTGTCTTCCATTATAACATTGTGGATTAGAGTTTATCTCTTTCAATAAAACTTCAAATTGGTCTTTATTAAATTCCTTATAAAAAGGCTCAATACATCGATTAAAAGTTGAATTAGCTGCATCAAATCCCCCACTATGATAGTAGTGGCTAATCATCAAATCATAAAACTCACTTACTACTCCTTCTTTTTCTGCTTGTTCTTTGAAGAGTGCTATATCTTGTTCTTTTAACAAGTACATTTGAATATATGGCTGATTATACAACTTATAACTAGAAGAATGAATACTAGAATCAACGTATTTAAAATGTTCTTTTAACGAATTCGAGAGGAATATCGCTCTAACTTCCCAAGATTTTTGTCCTTTTACGCGGTTTTGTAGTTCCTCTTGTGCATGGGGTTTTAACAGATTATATACTTCGGTGTATTGCGATAAGAAATCTATCAATTTAGATTGAATATCATATTCCTCAAGAAAACTACTAAAAAATGCTGACTCTTTTTCCATATATTCAATTAAAATGTTTTCATATCTTTTATATATAATAAGCAAAACATCATAATTAACCTTCCGGTTATTCTGTTCTCGTTCCTCATTTTTCTTAAAAACTAATTTCCAAAGATTTTTAAAGTGAGTGTAAAACTTAACTTCGCCTTGTGTGGAACGAATATCGTACATATTGAAGATAGACTATATAAAAATATTAAATATAGGTGTCCACACTGTCATGAAGACGTAATTTTTAAAAAAGGGAATAAAAGAGAACATCACTTTAGTCATAAACCTGGAAGCGATTGTACTATATCCCATGAAACCCTCTTACATTTCGAAGCGAAGCATTTTCTTGTTAATAAGATAAATAGAGAAGAAGACATAAAGCTTAAAATTGATTTAAGTTATTTTAAAAGTGATGAGAAAGATTATGAATTGATTCAAAAGATTTTCAACCAGAAAAAGAAGAAGTGTGGTGCACGATTTATCAAAATGAAGCTAGAAAATACAATGGGAATTACAATGAATCTCAAACGTATCTTTCGAATTATGCGTAAATACAATCTCACAACACAGATTCGTCGCGCGAATCCATACAAACAAATCGCAAAAGCGACGCAAGAACACAAAACTTATCCGAACCTACTCCAACGTCAATTTGATCAAGAAGAGCCAGAGAAAAGTATGTTAACCGACATTACATATTTATTTTATGGAAAAGGAAAGAAAGCTTATTTATCTTGTGTCAAAGATAGTACGACACGAGAAATTTTAGCTTATCATGTTTCCCCTTCTTTACAGATGGATATTGTCTATCAAACATTAGATAAGTTAAAAGATAGATTAGGAGATACCATTCATCCTGAAGCGCTTTTGCATTCTGATCAGGGTACTCACTACACGCATCCAGAATTTCAGCGCCGTGTAAAGGAGATGGGAATAAGACAATCTATGTCACGTAGAGGAAACTGCTTAGATAACGCTCCAATGGAATCTTTTTTTGGTCATATGAAAGATGAATTAGACTATAAGTGTTGTCAAACGTTCCAATCTCTTAGACAGGTAATAGAGGAGTATATGCAAGATTATAATTATGATCGTTATCAATGGACACTCAAAAAAATGGCTCCGGTACAATACCGAAACCATCTTTTAAGTGCTTAATTTTTAAAGGTCTTTTTATTAAACTGTCCATTTTATAGGGTACAGTTCAAGCATTCTTAGCGATTTATATTTTTTCTAGCATTTTTAATTCTTCCTCAACAAAATCTATTACTTCTTTTATTGTTTCACTAGAAAAATCAAATTGAATTCCAGCGGCTTCGTATACTTCTTTTACAGATTTAGAACTACCTAAAGATAAAGCGTTTTTATAATTTTGCAATGTTTGCTGAGGATTTTCTTTATATTGTTTATACATTTGTAAAGCACCAATTTGGGCAATTGCGTATTCAATATAATAGAAGGGTACTTCGAAAATATGCAGAACAGATAACCATTGTGCAACGATCAAATCTTTATAGCCATCGGTATTTACTATATTTGAATTATATCGAGAAGTAAGTTCTAAAAACTTAGCATTTCTTTCTTCGGCGGTATGATTTGGCTTCTCATACAACCAGTGTTGAAATTGATCAATAATCAGCGTGACTGGTAAGTACTCTATAATTTGTGTTAATTGTTCTTGCTTAGCTTGTTTGAAATCTTCTTTATTACTATAGAAAACATTCCAGTTGTCCATTGTGAATAATTCCATTGTCATGCTTGCTAATTCAGCAGTCTCCATTGGTAAATGTTGATATTGATGTATTGAAATATCTTTCATTAAATCATGATGAATACAGTGACCCATCTCATGCAAGAAAACAACAATATCATCTTGTGTTTTTGTTAAATTCATAAAAATAAATGATAACTGAGACGCAGGTAAATATTCACAGAATCCACCAGGTGCTTTTCCTTTTCTGGTTTCTAAATCTAGATGATTATGCATTTTTTCTAGAAGAGCTGAAAAATTTAAATCCATCTCAGAAAAAAGTGTTTTACTTTTTTCTATTAATTCTTTTTCATTTTCTACAGGTTGTAAAGGTTTATAATCTATAGTTACAGCATGTAGATCCCATGGACGTAGTATATCTACCTGAAGTTTTTTCTGTAATTCATTGTGAATTTTTTCTTGAAGAGGTACAACGTATTTACGAATAGATTCAGCGAATTCATGGCATTGCTCAGCAGTGTAATCAAAGCGTTCGTATTTTTTAAACATGTAGTCACGATAATTATTAAAACCAGCGTTCTTTGCTTTTTTTGTTCGAAGTATAATTAACTGATTTAAGATTTCTTGAATTTCATTTTCCACAGATAAAAATTTTTCAGAGATAGTAGTCATCGCCTTTTGACGAATGTTTCGATCTGGATCCTGTAGATAAATTCTTAATTCAGAAAGGTTTACTTCTTCGCTATTCCATATAGAAGTGAGGTTACCAGTGATTTTAAAATATCTTGTTATTAGCTCATCTTCCGTAACCTCTAAGTTAATATTTTCCTCATTAAAAAGGGCTCTAGTATTCCGAATTTTTGTATTTAAGAATCCAAATTGAGAAGGGTTCAACTGTGAACGATGGGGTGATTCATAATACTTTTGATCTAATAGATTTTTATAACGTTTTAATAAAGGCTGTACGTGTTTTTGATCAAATTCAAAAGTTTCTTTTGCCGCTATATTATTCGTATTTTGTTGAAAGGCAATATAATGTTGCATGAGTTGTTCATTGATAGAGTTTAAAGTTTTCGATTGTTTTATTAACCAATTTTCAAGTTCTTGACTAGAAGATATTGATGTATTCAATAGTAAATCCAATTCTTTTAGTAGTTCATCTCTATTACTATTATCGATAGGCATTGTCTGCTGCATGAAATATCCCTCACTTTTTATTTACTAATAGATGTATTCTTTTCTTTCTTGTAAATTCCTTTTTCACCCCAAACTTGATGCTGACTATAATAAAGATGATCATCATAGCTCCGACGATATGATAGTATGCGATTTGTTCGTGTAAGAATAATACTCCTGCAATAATCGTGATAAGTGTAGATAGATTACTAAAGACACTCATTGTAGCTGCTTCAATATAAGACAATGAATAATTACCTAGAAATGCTGTAGTCCTAAATATAAAATAGAGATAAGAAACCCAATGGCTGTCATAATATACGTTAAGTAAAATAACTTGAATTTTTTTATCATTTTCCTAGCTGTTCATTTTAAGAGTAAACGTCAAGTAACTCCAAAATATACAATAAAAGTTGATTTTGGAGTTATTTTTTGTTTGCTTCACTTTTTTTCGGCACTCTACAGCTAGATGGTAAATCCTTTGACCACGGCAAGACTTTATCAATTCCTTCTTTATTGTTTATATTGATGTTGGGAAGCGTTTCAAACAAATAACGAAGATAATGATAGGGACTTAGATTGTTCTCTTTTGCGGTTTCCACCACACTATACATGATTGCACTTCCTCTAGCACCTCGCGGTGTATTTGAGAACATCCAATTTTTTCTCCCGATTACAAACGGTTTAATAGAACGTTCACTTCTATTGTTATCAATTTCTAAATGACCGTCTAATAAAAAGGTTTTCAGATGCTTCCATTGATTTAAACAATAAGTGATGGCTTTTCCTAGCGCACTTTTTGGTAAAACAAGATCTTTCTGTTCATGAAGCCATGCTGAAAAAAAGTCCAGAATGGGCCTGCTTTTTTCAAGTCGCTGCTCATATCGTTCTGTAGGATTGACATGTTTGAGCTTCCTTTCAATCGAATAGAGTTGATTACAGAAGTGTAAGCCTTCGCTCGCCTTCACTTTTTTCCCCTTCTGTGATTCGGGTAAAGCTTTTAAGGCTTCATCAAACTTTCGTCTCGCATGCGCCCAACATCCGACAAGGATGACTTCCGGCACTTGATGGTACCCACTATATCCATCTACCTGTAAATATCCTTCAAAACCAGTTAAAAAACGTTTCGGATGTTCGCCTGCTCTTGTAGGTTGATAGTCATAGAGGACAATAGGGGTATCCTCTCGTCCTGTACGATATAGCCACAGATAGGACTTCGTTGTTGCGGCCCGCGCCCAGGTTCGCGTAAAACTTGGAAGGTTGTTTCGTCCGCATGAAGAATGGTTCGAGTAAGTAGATGTTCATGCATCCTTTCATACAGAGTTACTAACCATCGATTAGCCCCATATAATAACCAATTTCCCATCGTTTGTCGTGATAAGAAGATCCCCATTCGCTCAAAATGTTTTTCCTGACGATAAAGAGGCAATCCCTCTACATATTTTTGTGTCATAATGTAGGCCATAATCGATGGAGAAGCGATACTTTTAGGAAAGACGGGAGCTGGCATCTTGGCCGTTACAATCGGTGTGGATACCTCGTCTAATTCACACTTACGACAAGCGTATACATATCTCTTATGTTCTGTTACCTTTACTTCCGCAGGAACAATCGTCAGTTCCTTTCGGACTTCTACACTCATCTCATGCAAAGCACCACCACAACACGAACAAACCTGTTCCTCATCAAGTAAACGATATTCAACCGTTTCAATCGGAAGGTTTTGGACAGACTCATCCCTATGACCGCGTTTCTTTTTGCGACGATAGGTAATCGTTTCAACAGCTGGTTCGGGGGTTTCAGAATCACTTTCTTTCTCAGTCTCATTAAACAGTTCTAAAGCAATTTGATTATTAGGTGTTTTTTCGCTAGACGTACCAAACTGTTTTTGTTGACTCAGACGAAATTGTTCTTCATACCATCTCACTTTTGCCGTGAGTTCCTCTACTTGAGCTTGAAGTGATTCAATTGTGGGTTGGTTTGAATGTGAGAGTGTCGTTTTCATAAATAAATCCATTCGACAAAATGATCCAAATTCCTTTTACATATATGATTTTTATAGAATGGTTCTTGCATGTACGGCTTGATGTCCTTGTTTTTGTTGAAAAGAAAATCCATCAAGGAGCCATCTCAATTGTCGTCTTGATATAGTAAGTGGCACACCCCTATGCTCAGTTGGCCAGTAAAACGTTCCCTTTTCCAACCTGCGATAGTGCAACCAGAAACCATTATGTTCCCAAACCAGAATTTTTAGCTTATCGCGCGAGCGATTGCAAAAAACAAATAAACAGGAAGAAAAGAGATCTAACTCAAATTCTTCGTTTACAATAGCCGCTAGTCCATCAATTGATTTACGTAAATCTGTTGCCCCTTGTGCAAGATATACTTTTTCAATTGCGATTTCTGACATCATTGTTGTTTTACCGCCTGTATCACTTGTAAGAGCACTTGCGGAGTAAAAGGAACATCTAATTCAATGGTTGCTTCTTGCATGTGAATTCGAATCGTAGTATGTATGTTTTCTTCTACGTCAGGGACATTCATAGAAAGCCAATCCACACATTCATTTACATTTTTCTCTTCCGTTTCAGGCGACAATTTTTGCAGCCAGTAATATAGGCGATGAACCGGTAGGTTCTGTTTTTGACACCAGGCAGCTTTTGATAATCCACTGTTTTTATAGTCTTGAATATAAGTTTCCCATTCTTTCTTTAATCGGTGTCTTTCCATAAAAAAACCTCCACATATAGTATGTGAGGAGATTATCTTATGGGTTATTTATAAATAGTAGGTGGGGAATATTTGACGCTTACTCATTCATGCTCCTCATTTTCCCCTTCAATCCATTGAACTTTCTTCCCTGGCATAAAAACGTGTTTTTAAGGAAAAGGCTAGCGTTTACGCTAGCCTAAATTTCAATCAGGTGTTATATCTAGTACATCTCGAAATAAAATATCATCAACAGTTACATCGGGACCAAATAATATAACATCATCTTCAAATTTTACTCCCTCTATTTTTCTGCTTCCCTCTGCGTTCACTCTAGAATCTTCTAAAAAAGTTCACATCACTACTAGCCGTTATTAATGCTAGTTTTTAGTCTTTTTATTTTCTCAAACTCTAAGCCATATTGCACATCTGAAGAGAAAATTTTTGTCATTTCTGTAAAAAACTCTTCTGCAGAAACAATTAAAGTATTTAAAAACTCTTGTTTTGGCAAAGTCCAACTCTTCTTTACATTCCCATCTATACTTAAGAGCATGTAATCCTTTGAAATACTCTTGAAACTAAGCAAAATAGGTTGGTCTGGAAAATAAGTTTCAGCTGTACCATTAACAAGAAACTCCTCAATCATATCGAGTATATACGCCCATAATTGGTCAACTAAATCCCAGTATCTGAAATCCATTATAATGTTATCGAAGTATTTTAAGTAAATAACACCTTCTAAATAATCTAAGTCGATATCTTTTTTTATCCTATTCATTTCATCTGTCTTGCAAATATGAATAAAATAATTTTCGAGACCTTTATTTAAATCTCTAATTATTACTTTAGGTCTTTTCATATACGAATTACATATAAACATTTTGATACCACCTATTTTTTATAAAATCATCCTACTTTCCCGTTTTTAAAACCAACAACATATTTAACCTCATTTACTTTCCTAATAATTTGATGCATGCCATTAGTACCTTTTTAAAAGGAAAGAGGAAATAAGGTATTGAAGAATAGGAATGGTGGTAACTGTTGCTATTTTGAATATATGCTGAAAATAATAAATATGAAATAAGACATACTTTTTAAAATGATAGTACGCACTTTTTAATTTGAGAGAATATCACAACCTAGCAACGGTTATCGCTACATGTCACGAATAGCTGATTTTACTCAACAATCCATCCCTAAAAAATCCTTAAGATTCATAAATTAAGAAAATATTTTTTCTATTTCTTTTTCATAATTAGTTATCATGTTATTAATTTCTATTAACAAAGTACCTTCATCAGTTGCAGGCTCGTAACCAACTATAACTTTTGGAATATCATAACTTTTTTTCAAATCAACTAGATAATATACTAGCTCTTTTAACCTTAACTTGTTATCGTATCTCTTATCTTTTAATATTTCATCTTCAGGAAAGTTAAATACAATGTCACCATATTGTTCATCAAACGAGAGAACTATTACTACATTTTTTAATGAAATACCTAACTGCAATTCTTCTAAAAATATATTTCCTGTACCTTTTGGTGATAAAATCTCTTCTATGTTTTTCACTTGAGAAAAGTCCATATCTTTTCCAGAAACATTATCATAAAAATGTGATGATTTAACTTTTAATATAGACAATTTAAGTTCTTCGTAAATTAATTTATCAATTTTTCTCTTATTAAAATCAGTTAATATAATCTCTAAATTATCCACTCACGCTCCCCCTTTTTTACTGGTCAATAACCCCTTTAAAAGTTCCATCAAGACTTAATCGGACTTCACGCCCATCTGGTAGTTTTTTCTCGAAAAACTCGCTAAAGTACTCAAAAGATACGATGATTATCTGTGTTACAACATTTTTAAAGAAACAATGCGTGAAAATAAACAGCCTCGTCCTTACATTCGTGAAAAAGATGAACAAATTATTTTTAATGAAGATGGTAAGCTTATTGAACGGATTCCAATCAATCCTAATGATTTTGAAGACTAGTAAAAAAGCATATCTACTGGACATTAGACCAGCAAATATGCTTTTTATTTTTCATCCTATAAAAATAATTATATCATTACGTTGGTGAGATATGGGGAATTTGGTTTTTATTAACCAAATCCTGTTAACATGTGATTTTATAGACTCGTTCTTATTTTTAAAAATAGCTTCTATAATGAAACCTTCCCTCGATCACCACTATCCAAAAGTTCTAACATTAAATCAATCATCGCAATTAATTTTTGATGATTTAAAACTCGGTTGCCATGCTCATAAACATATTGTGCTATAAATACCCAATCATTTAAGTTTTTTATATCATACAAATCTTTTATTAACCCTTGCTTATATTCTAAAGTTTCTCTTGCTTTGTAATCAAGTGTAAGCATTTCTAAATCACTAAAGTCCCAAATTATATTAAAATAGCTATCTAAGAAATAATAAAACTTCGGAAACTTCATCATCATTTCACCCACCTCTTCCAAAGAGTTTTCAAATTAATTACTTGTTGGATATCCTGTTACAATTTTATATCCGTTTAGGGCATAGATGAGTCCTTTACTAAAACAACCTTTGATTTAGTAAAATCATAAGTAACTTGTTTAGATGTCGAACTTCCTCCATTTTTCCAATAGAATAGCAATTGGCGATGCTCCCCCAAAAGTCCCTGCTTTCATAAATAGAGTGAAAACATTAAAACTTGATGTGGTAAGTTGTATGTAAATGTCACCGCAACCACTCTCATATGAAACTGGCTCAATGCGTAAAGCTTATTCCTATATATGATTCGTGTGGGAATAAGCTTTAAAAAGGTTATCAATTATTTGCTAAGGATTTTAGTGTTTGAATTTGTTGATTGTAAACAATTAGATTCTTTAAGAGTCAATCTTCACGAGGAAATCTTCAAGTATTTTCTTTACCGGTATGCTTGCTTTTGGAAGTATTTCATTTATTCGATGCAGTATGGATGGATCGTTCAATAGCATTTGCTTATTTTCTAGAGTCGTAAAGCTTCTTAGGGTATCTATACATATCACAAATAGTTCTTCAGCTTCAATGCTAAGCAATGATAGTAATATTCCGAATTCATATACATTACAGTTACTATCCATACAGTATGCCAGTTTTTTCTGCCATTCTATCGGTTTAGTAAGTGTCTCACCTGCCAATTCCTCCCAATCTTTTTGACTAAACTCTAATAATATCTCGCTTGCAATTATACAACCATCATCGTACCATGCGTCCTCAGTTGTATCCCCAGATAAAAGATTATCTAATTCTCTATACATTTTTATCACCTTTCCATTTAAATCTTAAAATCCTGATGGATGAGATGCATTCACACTTCCTGTTTAGTAATCGCTAGTTACATCATCACCAATTTTGATAACATCAATCTCAACTCCATTTATTATTACTCTATACCAAAGGGAATCTGATAAGACATTCCATATAGCAAGTAATTTTTTGTCCAAATGAGTTACAACATAGCCTAGAAACTCTTAGAGGTCTTCTTTTCCAATAAACTCCGCATCAATTACTTTATAACTTTTTTGTACTGGTGCTCCTCCAAATTCGTGGAGTATTTGAGTAATAACCTTGAATAAACCCATTTCAGCTGACATGCCTTTTCCTTTATAGTTTCGTTCATTAATGTAAGATACTTCAACCTTATAACTTAACCCATCATAAGATAAAGTGAATGTACAATTATTTTCCTCTAACCAAGTTATCAAATCTGTCATGGAAGGAATCCATGTTCCTTGTCTATATACCTCTTCATCACATAGCAACTTACTAGATGGTACAATTCTTCCTCCTACTGACCAAGTGGAATTTTGGTACTCATATACATCCTGAGGATATACTTCATTGGCGTATTTAGGTCTCTTAAATCCTAACTTAAATAGTTTTTCTGCTTCTGTTTTGGATAAAGACATTTGTCAGCCCCTTTACTTATTTTTATCACAGTCCCTGCTGAACTTTTATGTTTATCAAGAATAAAATTCCCATATTGATCAGAATAAGCTATCTAGTGAAGTTCTTTTCCTTTTTAAAGACTTTAAAAACCGAATCGCCATGACCATTTATATCTTTCCCCCACCATAAACATGTTTTAGGATCGCGATACGCTGTAACCGTGTCACCATTGAATTTATATTTTACTTTTTTATCTGCTGTTGTTTTAATTTCCCATAAAGTTGTCGCATTTTTTGTAGATTTACTCGTACCCTTGCTTCCAACAGAAGACTGGAACCTTTGAAAAGTATCAATACTATTTTGAACTGTATTATACCAGACAAACGTACCATGTATAGCAACACCCACTTCGGCTGCTGTAAGCTGGAGCGGGTGTTGCTAATCCAGCAATTCCGCATTCTAAGATTAGGGTTGCAGCATTAGAAATGATGTTTGAAAAACTTAAATCTTAAGCATACATCAGTGTGAAATTTTGTTTATTGGCAGAGCTAGCCCTTCCAATAAACAAGATGAATCCTTTGAGTAAAGTTATTTACACAAAAATATTGACAATACCACTATAAATTTAACACCTATTAATAACTTATCAACTTAATGTATTATAATAAATTATTATCTTCTAGTAATTGATACCAATCATCATCTTTACTACCTACTGTATCACTAATACCTTCAGATTGAACAAACTTATTACCTAATTCGCAATAGTTTTTTCCCAAATAATAATTTTGTAAAAAACTATTAAAATCACCATATGATTCAATAACAAAATTTTGGTCAATTAAGTCTCCAAACAAACAACATACATCCCCATTAATTTTATTAATAAATAATGGATAATTTTCTATTGTTACTATACAAATCCATTTATCAGCACCGCCCGGCATGTCTTCCACATAAAACTGAATACTTTCAAGCCTTTGTTGGCCGTATATTGTAATGACTCCACCATTCAATATTTTATATTTTCTTGTCATAAAATAATAATCCTTTAAAATATTATCTTCTAATTTTTCTTTTATTGGTGTTTCTTCTTCGACAATTTCACCAATAACCAAACTAAATGGATCATCACCTAAAATATTTTTAACTAATTCTATTTTTTCAAGTATTAATTTACTCATTTTTTATTCCCTCTCAATTTTTATTTTTACTCTCGAACAATAAGAAACATCTTTCAATTCTCCCCCTAAAAGTCCACCAATTCTTCTATTTGTAAATTGATCCATAAATTTTAAATTACTTCTAATATCTTCTGTAATTTTTTGAATAGGCGCCGTCCAATCCATATTCAATTCTTATGTGCTAAATGTTCCTGATGCGAAACTGAAACCTTTCCCACTTTGAACTTCCACAAGACCTTGTGCGATACTCACAGCTAGTTGGAGTGCTGTATCATAGTTACTACTAGAAGTTTGATCGAATGCATACAGATGCTCTAACTTATCTTGAAGCTTTCGTTTGGTCAATCCCTCGCATTTGTTCTAATATTTCTTATTCGATGAAATCTGTTGTAGCTACTCGTGATTGAAAATCGTTTAGAAAGGCAATAAAAAACCTTAAAAGGCATCTTACCAATCAAGGAAGAAAATTATTAATCTTTTATATTATATTTTTCTTTTATTTTTACTAAGAACTTTTCAACCTCCTCAGTATGATCTGGGTATCTTTCAATGTAAAACTCACAAGCAGTTTGCAGATATTCACATAGTTCCTTATGGGTTACAATATCTTCCCAATCTTCGTCTACACCGTAGTAGAATAAAACTTTATTTTCTCCAAAATACTCCTCATCGTACGGTTCAAACTCATCAGAATATACGATACCAATTGTGTCTCTTCTGATAACATCTTCTTTGAGAAATCTCTCAAGTATATCTATAAAATCAAATTGCAGAACTAACCTTCCTAGCACAGCAATTACAAATTCTTTTTCTAAATTTTTATTGATAAAACTTTGTTTTAATAATTTTAATTCATCATATAAGCTATCAGACATTTTAGTATCCACACTCTCTCACTATTTTATTTCTCTAAATTCTAACACTGGCCAAAAGTTTTCTTTTACAATTTCATTATTAAAGATAATTTTAGAATCATATATAGTTTTACATAAAGGATCTTTTCCTCCTTTGTTTTTAGCCATAAAAAAAGCTCATTCCTCCTCATCGTTCAAGTTGGAATAAGCCTTCTAAATTTATCAAGTGTGTTTGTCACCTAATTGAACGAACCTCCACTCTCTTTTCAATGAGATTACGTTTTCTAACTGTAATTATTTAACTAAACAAATTCTCTAGCTCCTTTTATTATATCATTTGTTTTCAAGATTATTTTCTGGGAATTCTTCTACTTCAGGAGCTCTAACCTCATCAATAAACTTCTTTTCTGAAGCACCAAAGTCTTTATAATTTTTTTGTGCTTGCTTTAAAGAAACACCATTCGGGCCAATTACAACATTTGGCATATTATGTGCCACTGTATCATATTCCCAATAACAAACTGCGCAAATATCATAGTCATCCTCAATCGTAAAGTACCCACAACATGGACATTTTTTTGCTGTCATTTTAACCACCTCTCTTTACTTTGGAGCATATAATTCAATTTGTTTTAACCAGTAATCAATTCCATCTTCTGGTTTGAAATATGTTGATATCCCTCCGTGTTAGTTAATAATTCTAAACCCATTTATGGCAATGTCATATCTAAAATATATTCCTTCATTAGAAACAAAAATCTGAGTTGTTGATGTTGGAGATTTTCAAAAAAAATTCTTTGCATCCTGTAGATATTTCTCTGATGAATCATAATCATGTTTTTTAACATACTTTTCTGAAGTACTCTTACCTTTATCAATTTACTATAAAACTTTTTATAACTATAAAAAACCTTGAAAGGCATATGGCCAATCAAGGTCAAAGTTTAAATAGCGACTATTATTTATGTATTTCCTTTTCCCATACTTTCTTTCCATCCGCTAAGAATATTGCACTTGGTGGATCATCATAGAAAGAAATTTCAACCAATGAACCTTTCTCTTGTATTAACCAAGTATATATACTGCTTTCTTTACTAGTAGGATGGGATAAAATATTACTTACTCTAAATACAGCTGCGTCATACTCTCTATAATTTATATCATCCTCATCTAATCCATTGTCTGTTTCAAAAACTGTATCTAGTTCGCCAATAATCCTCAATCCACTTTCCCATTCTAGTATCATTTCTCTTTCTTTAGGTACTTTAATTAGTGCACTTATTAAAGAATCATATCCCATGTATATCCTCCACTTTTTACTTTTTTAATGGTTCTGAAGGCACTATATGTGCACCGTCTTTCCCGTAATGAATTATTCCTCTAGTAGTCTCAGGTATTCATCAGTATCGCGATTATAGTGTTTCCCAATTGGTTTACCAAAATCTGCTCTTTCTTTTTTACCATTTGGTAGTAGTTGACCTTTCCCAGCAAACTTATCAAGCAATTCTTGTGCTTTTTTATTATCACCATAGAAGATACTCTTGTTTTTTCCATTTGCAACCTCTTGTTTGTAGTTAGGTGTACTAGGAATATGTTTTTCTTGAGCTCCAGCTTTCACTTTTAATGGGTAACCATTTACTTCACGGTATGGACCTTTAGGTACAGAATTTTTTCCATAAGAAGGTATACGATTAACCGTACCCTATGTTGTAATCTTAAAATCCGCTAATAAAAAAACAATCTATCTTAAACCTTTTTAAACTACTTCTTCCTCTTTCATTATCGGCAATTTATAGGCTGTTTTGTGCTTCATCATCCCATATATAATGTTTACAAGCCGTCTCATGATACAAACTAATGCTTGTCCCTTTGTTTTGCCTTCTTTTAGCTTCCGTTGATAGTATGCATGGAATACTGGATTCCTTGGCAGCTTACTTGCTTTTTTGTTCCCTTCCTTTCCCACCAGAGCCAAAGTAAACAGGCGCAATCCCCGCAAATCGTGCTAATTTGTTGGCATTTGGAAAACGGCGTACATCACCTATTTCTGCAATTAAAGCCGAAGCTGTAACGAGATCTATGCCAGGCATCGTTTCTAGTTGAAAGTCTAGTAAACTCATTAACCCTTTTAATTCTCGCTCCACATAGCGCATTTCCTGTTTCTTAAATGAAATGTCTCGGACGATGCTCTTTACTAGAAAGTCTCGTGTTTCTTGGTGTTCTCTTATTATGTTTCCACCCTCTTTCACCAACTTTAAAATCTCACTCGCTTTTTTCACCGAACATGTATTGCTACTGGCTTCTAATAAAAATATGGTCAATTGCTTTACACTTAACCCCTCTAAACACGGTGGAGACGGGTATCGTTCCCAAAATGCCAATGCTGTTTTTCCATCTACTTCTGAAAAAAACTTTTTATAGCTTGGATAGTGGTGACTTAATTGAATATGCAGTTGGTTCTTTAAAGCACCTTGTGCCTTTACTAATGCATTTCTTCTAGTGACCAGCTGTTGTATCGACCAATATAAATCATGTGGTTTAGCGTCTGGTAACTGCTCTAGTTTGTTCACCAAAATTCTGGCTACACATTCTGCATCCCAGCTATCACTTTTTTGTGTGGTCATGTGACTTTTGCGTTCGGCATATGAAAGAGCTGGGTTCACTTCTTTTACAATTTGTTCATGGTCTGCTAAATATTTAGCTAACGCTCTCCCATAACCCCCAACATCTTCTAAACCAAAAATGGGTGTCAAACCATCGTCCATATGTTTATAAATATCCCGTAAAAACGTTGAAAAAGCAGACGGTTTATTTTCAAACTTTATTTCATCTAGTTTTTCTTGCCAACAATTAATAATAACCGCCACATGGTGTTGCTTATGTAAGTCTACTCCCACATAAAAATGTTTCTGTCGTTCGTGCATTAACTTATCCTCCTATTCAATGGAATGAAAATGCCGGCAACCTTAGTTCGAGCGTTCACCTTCCGGTGCGCATTGGTACGAAAGCCTATCCATTTTCACCCTTATATGAGGTTATATAAGTAAATGAGCCCCTTTTTTAAGTAACTTTTTAAATTATAGCCTCATGTTTGCCATTTGCTTGTATTTGTCCATATGTATAAATCCCCCGATAAAAGCTCTCACGGTCTAAAATGCGCTTCACTTGTACTTTTGTAAATCGTTTTCCTTTCTCTGTTTGATAGCCTTCCATGTTAAGCTGTTCTGCCAATTTAGATAGTGACCAATGTTTAAAAAAATGTCTTAATTCAAATAGCCTCCGTACAACGATCGCTTTCTCTGTATCCACTTCTAATACTTTTCGCCCTTTCTGTACTGTATAACCAAACATGACACCGCCACCTGCATAGCCACCTTGTTCAGCTTTTTTCTTTCTGCCCCTACTTAGTTTCAATGCAATCTCTAATCGTTGATATTGGTCTAATAGCTCCAACATCCCATTCACTAAAAAATCATTTGGTTCATGTGTGTATATGCTGTAATTTGGCTGCTCAATCGCTTTAACATCTGCGTTATATTTTTTCAACTCTCTTTGTATCAATACTTTTGCCATATCAGAGCGCCACAAACGAGACGTATTTAATACAATTACTTGGCTCACTTGGTGATATTCTATATCTGCCAATAGCTCTTGCAAGCCTTCTCGCTCAATAGTTAATCCATCTTCATCAACTGTCACTCCACTGAGTCCTCTATCTTCGTATATGTGTAGCAGTTGTAGCTTATTTTCGTCACAATACCTTTCAATTTCTTCTACTTGATATGCTAAACTATATCCTTCACGTACTTGCCCTTCTGTTGAAACTCGTACATAACCAACTACTTTTTCTTTCATAATGCCCCTCCCGTTACAGCAATTAAAGTCCCTGTAACGCTTACCCGTTTTTTGCGGATAACTTGTGTGTAACGTCTATCCGTTACAACATACTGTACGACCTTACCCAAATTTTGCACAACCCTTTATTTTACAGTCGTTTTTTCTCTAGTATGGTCGTACACTATACATAACCGTTACAATCTAAAAAGAGGTGTTTTTATTATGTCTTCTACTATTCGTTTACGTCTCAATGAAATTTTAATTGAAAAACAAATGAGCCGTCGGCAACTTGCCAGACAAGCCGCTTTACGTCCGAATACGGTAAATGACCTATGTACTCGCCCTGTACAATGTCTGCATACACGTATTCTCTCTATCTTATGCGATACATTACAAGTTTCTATTCAAGACCTCCTTGTATTAGAGCCAATTGACTAAGCAACCCCAAGTACCATCGAACATGGCTCATCTATCAGTTGTTTCCATACTGCTCCTGCTAACTCGTCGAAATCCACTCGATACTGGTTCGCAAGGGGCTTTTTTATTGCTCTACGTATATACTGCGTGTACATGTCTTTTCCATCTCGTAAATTAATGACTCGTTCTACTTCTTTCTTCTCCAACGCTTGCCAATCCATTATCATCGCCGCAAAGTATTGTTTATTCTGTTTTGGCGAATGTCTCTCTATATCTTTAAGCTCTATTTTTTCATCTGGTTTATAGACGACTTCAATCCTACTCAAATCGTTTTCCAAATAAATACCTTTATTTCTAAATAGCTCTAGTCTCTTATCATAAATTCGACAATATCCATTCTGTTTTCTTTGATAACCTTCACCAAAATAACGTGTCGTTTCACAATGACTCATTTTCCTCCGCACATCTATTGGTATAACGACCACATTTTCTAGTTTCGTTGGTATATCATACGCTACATCACAGCTCACAAATTCTACTCGGCTTGCCCGCTTCCCTATCATCTCTATTATTTCTCTGAAATGTGAGTAATGCTCTGGCCTTGTCTCAATCCTTAGGGTATGTAAGTGACCTTCTGTTTCTCTAAAGTTTTTAAAATACATATGAATGTATACATTATCACTTTTCCGTATGTGCAATTCATAGCTATATGTTCCACCATATATCTTCATTTTCACTTTATATTTCTGCACTCCCACCATATAAACACGTAAAAATGCTGAATGCGGTACATCCTTATAATCTATAACAAATTTATCTATTGAAACCTCTATTTCCATCGCATTTTCTTCCCCTTGTATAAAATTTAATACTTAGTACACTAATTAAATAATCGTAATCCGTATTTAAACATGCAAAAAAAGCACTTGTCGCCTGTTATAGACAATGAACTGCACCCCAATTGTTAGACACCGTCTAACAATTGGAGGTGCAGTTTTTTTTATGACGAAATACTCTTTAGAAACCAAGTTATCGGCTGTTACTGCTTATCTTAATGGCGTAGAATCCTTTAAAGATATAGCTCAAAAGCATTGTGTAGATATGACGATGTTAAAAAAATGGGTAGCTAAGTTTAAAAGACATGGATTGGCAGGTCTTCAAAAGACATATACAAATTACTCTGTTGAGTTTAAAATGGACGTACTTAAATTTATAAACGAGATGGGAGCGTCCATCGCAGAAGCCACCGCAGTATTTAATATTCCTACTTCTAGCACTGTGTGGAAGTGGAAACATTTATTTGAAACACAAGGGATTGACGCTCTTCAACAAAAGGAGAAGGAGCGTCCACCTATGAAAAAGAAGTCAGAGAACAATCAACAAGTAGAAGGATCAGAAGAAGCATTAAAAGCTGAAATTGAGAGATTACGTATGGAGAATGCGTATTTAAAAAAGTTACATGCCTTAATTCAAGAAAAGGAAAAGTCACAGAACAAGACAAAGCGCAAATAATTTATGAGTTGAGGCACGAATTTAAAGTCATTGACTTAGTAAAAGTCGCTGATATTCCGCGCAGTACCTATTATTACTGGGTGAAACGAATGGACCTCCCAGATAAATATCACGAAGTGAAAGAAATGATCCAACAGATTTTTCATAAGCACCAAGGTCGATATGGCTATCGGCGTATTACGTGGACATTACGCAATCAAGGTATCATATTAAATCACAAAACAGTTCGTCGCTTAATGAACGAAATGAATTTAAAATCTCTTGTCCGTATGAAGAAGTATCGCTCATATCGTGGGAAAGTTGGCAACATCGCACCAAACATTCTAAAACGTGATTTTGGAGCAACGAAACCAAATGAGAAGTGGGTTACAGATGTGACAGAATTCCACATACATGGTGAGAAGTTGTATTTATCTCCGATACTTGATTTATATAATGGTGAAATTATTGCGTATAACGTAGAGAAACGTCCTGTTTACCCATTAGTCTCAAAAATGTTGGATAAGGCTTTTCAACAATTAAAAGATGGTGAATTTCCTATCCTCCACTCGGATCAGGAATGGCACTATCAAATGAAGGAATACCAACATGTATTGAAAGAAAAAGGAATTACACAAAGTATGTCTCGTAAAGGGAATTGTTTAGATAACGCAGTCATCGAAAATTTCTTTGGCTTATTAAAGTCTGAATTACTCTACTTACAAGAGTTCGAAAGTATGGAACACTTTAAATTAGAATTAGAAAAATATATTCACTACTATAATCATGATCGAATCAAAACAAAACTAAAAGGAATGAGCCCTGTACAATACAGAACGCATTCCTCATTAGCTGCTTAAAATATGTGTCTAACTTTTTGGGTTCACTTCACAATCAAGTGCTTTAAGTTTATAAATTTTCTAAGTTTATTAATATTTGCAAGTTTTATAAGTTAGTTTAGTATTGACAGTATGACATCTTTTTTACCACATGGCAAGTGTAACGTTTAAACCCTTTAGCTTGTTTAATCTCGTGTGTTTGTTGCTTATGCCATCCATAAGTGGTCCTTGTAAATAAATTGTCATCTCGCCTATTCTCGCTCTTATTGCTTAATTGTTAAAATAACACTCCTTGATGGTCTAGCCTTCATGAGTTATTAATTCGAATTCAAGGAATCTTTAACCGTAAACAAGTTTTAAATGACTCTGTCATATTATACCTTGTATTTATCGCCACGTAGTAATTCCATATCATACTGCACTTAACCTAAAAATTTCATACTTGGAAGTAAGCTTTGTACGTAGAGTATAGCTCTTATTATCATTAATATTTACCTAAAATAATATACCTAGATTTATATTATCATAATCGATACGCAAAAATCCTTCCATAAAACAGTTCAACATAATTAACTTGTTTCATGTAACGCTATTACGCTAAATTTCCGAGACATTCTGTACACCCATCTTAATTCTGGAAAATATTAAAGATGATATATTTCATTCAACACTGACTAGCCTCTTTCCTGTTGCCAAAACAATTCATAGAATGACTGAATTTTATTATTTTATTTCTTCTGGTTTTCTAAATAAGCAAAGAGTATCTAGTGCCTCAAATATGTCATCTCCAAACTTAAATAATGAATAACCATTTTTCCCAAAGACCTTACCCGATTTTGAGATAAACATTACTAAATTTCCACGATATGCTTCTCCAATTACTACGAGCGGCTCTTTTACTCGTACCTCAAATTCCTCAAAGTCTTCTTTTTCATAGTAATCCCCAACAACTTCTTCTGGGCTAAAATGAAAGGTTTCCAAACTTCCATCCGGATGCTTAAATTTATATTCAACCCCACCAAATTGACTTAATGCATCCACCACTGGGTTAAACACTTGATATCCCATCGCCTCTAAAAATTTTACTGTTTCGGTTAATTCAACCTTATTATTTGGATTCCATCCCGCTTGTAGCAATATATCTCTCGTTTCATCTGATAAATTTTGCATAAGTATCCTCCCTATTTATTCAAAAGTTCTATTCACGAAAATCATTAATGAAATCTAAAAATGTCTCTTGACAATTTTTACATGGCGCTTTATATTTCCCATTACCATTAATCGTGCTTATTAATATATCATCTATTTTTGAACCTGACCATAATAGCTGGTTGACTGCTTGAATCTCAGCACAATTTTCAACATGCCAAATTTCGAAACTCTCATCATCCTTATAAGGATTTTTGGGGTCATTTTTGGCTTTCTTCCTTGTTCCTTGTGCTATCTTACCTAAGTCTGGATGCAGTTCCATTACACTTGGATTGAATTGTCCTTCTCTAGCTCCATTATAACCAAATGTTATTTTAGTTTTTTTACCATCTACCCTTGTTATGTCTACAGCGGCACTTATTACATCCGGTTTATATTTCCCTCCACCAAATCCATTTTCATCTATAGGTTTTTTGATTCCACCGTTCTTAAGAAACTTAACATGTTCATCTAACTGCTCTCTTGCAAAATCTTTGGCAACCTCAACTTGCTTTTGTCTACTAACTTTATCCGTACCCTTACCTTTAAAAAATTGATAGTTTGATAGCTTTTCCTTAACTCGTTTAAAGACATTGCTATCTGAGAAAGAGTCTACAATATTTGCACCTGCAAGAGCAAATTCGTCTTTTGGCATTAGAAGATTATTCAACCTGTCAACGAATTGCCTATACTTATCGGAATTCATTACGTTTTTTACACGTTGTATGATGTTTACACTTTCTCTAAGTTTTGAGACTTCACCCAACTTTGAAACTGTACCTAATGTTGAAATTTTATCTGCACCTTTTGTTCCTGCCACTAATTGAACAGCTGCTAGCTCGACTTGGGCCTCTACATTTCCAAACCATTTAGCTCTGCTATTCCAATCTCCATTTACAACATCTTGATTCCACGAATTAGAAATAGCTTGTTTTATAGCATCGTATGTTTCGTCTAGGTGAGAAAGGGCATATATAGCACTTTCAATACTATCTATTGGGTGTAAAAGTGAATTTGCCAATCCTTTGAGTTCATCTATAACAGCTTCACGAGCTTTATCTTCTGCAATTCTTTGAATAGGCGCTATCCATTCCATATTCAACCCTTGCGTACTAAATGTTCCTGATACGGGGCTAAAACCTTTCCCGCTTTGAACTTCCGCAAGACCTTTCGCGATGCTCGCAGCTAGTTGGAGTGCTGTATCATAGTTACTACTAGAAGTAGAATTGAATTCACGCAGATGGTTTAGCTTGTCTTGCAGCTTTTGTTTCATCATATCAAAAATACCCATCATAGCTTGCATGCCGGGAATGGTATTACTAATTGCTTCAATCCCTCGATAAACATAATATTATAAAGGCAATAAAAAACCTTGAAAGGCTAAAAGCCAATCAAGGTCAAAGTTTAAATAGCGATTATTATTTATGTATTTCCCTTTCCCATACTTTCTTTCCGTCGATTAAAAATACTGCACTTGGTGGATCATCATAGAGAGAAATTTCAACCAATGAACTTCTCTCTTGTCTTAACCAATCATATACACTACCTTCGTTAGTAGCAGGATGGGATAAAATATGATTTACTTGAAATGCAACTGCATAATATTCTGTATAATTCACATCATCGTCATCCAACCCATTGTCTGTTTCAAAGAGTGTGTCTGGTTCACCAATAATCTTTAATCCACTATCCCACTCTATTATCAAGTCACTATCTTTATACTCTTTTAATGCTTTTATTAAAGAATCATATCCCATGTATATCCTCCTCTTTTTACTTTTTTAATGGTTCTGAAGGCACTATATGTGCACCGTCTTTTCCATAATGAATCAGTCCTCTAGTAGTCTCAAGATATTGACCAGTATCGCTATCATAGTATTTCCCAATTGGTTTACCAAAGTCTACTCTTTCTCTACCGTTTTTTAATAGTTGACCTTTCCCGGCAAACTTATCAAGCAATTCTTGTGCCGTTTTATTATCACCATAGAAGATGCTCTTGTTTTTTCCATTTGCAACCTCTTGTTTGTAGTTAGGTGTATTAGGAATATGTTTTTCTTGAGCTCCAGCTTTCACTTTTAATGGGTAACCATTTACTTCACGGTATGGACCTTTAGGTACAGAATTTTTCCCATAAGAAGGTATACGATTAACCGTACCCGTACCTCCACCAGAAGACTGGAACCTTTGAATAGTATCCATACTATTTTGAACTGTATTATACAATACAAATCCACCATGGCCAGCAGCAGCAACTCCAGCTACTGTAAGAACGCCATTAACCAGGACAGCAATTGGTATTGCTCCCCCAGCAGTCACTAATCCTGCTGCTAGGGTTAAAAAATTAGAGCCTCCTATGAGGGTAAGACCAGCAAACATTTCTACAATAGACCACGCCCCAGATAAAACATTTCCCGTAAGCTTTCCAACTTGAAAGGTTAGCTTGCTTTCTAATTCATCACCCATAGGTAATTCTTTCCCTATAAAGTTTTCAGCAGCTGAATTACAAATACCTTCAAAGAATTCCCAAGCACCAATAGCTGTTTTTTGGTACCATGGTCTATTGGCTTCTTGTTCTTGTAAAGCCATTATTTCGTCAATTTCTCTTTCAATTTCAGCTTCACGTGCTTTTTCCTCTGCAATTTGTTGAATAGGGGCTACCCATTCCATATTCAACCCTTGCGTACTAAATGTTCCTGATACGGGGCTAAAACCTTTCCCGCTTTGAACTTCCGCAAGACCTTTCGCGATGCTCGCAGCTAGTTGGAGTGCTGTATCATAGTTACTACTAGAGGTATAATTAAATTCATATAGATGTTCTAGTTTTTCTTGTAACTTTTGTTTCATCGTATCAAAAATACCCATCATAACTTGCATAGCTGGAAGGACATTACTAATTCCTTCCATACCCGCTTTCGTTTGGTCAATCCCTCGAATTTGTTCCCGTATTTCTTGTTCGATTACATCTGTTGAAGCTACTTTGGATTGAAAATCATTTGGGAAGGCAATAAAAAACCTTGAAAGGCATATAGCCAATCAAGGATAAAGTAACATCTTTATAGTTTTTATTTGAATACGTTATCAAAAACTAATTCTTATCTGGAAAATTTGCAATACAATTTTTTAATAAATCATGAATTTCATCAATGTGCCAAATATAGTCCGAAAAATTTTGATGAAGTTTATGGAGTAAATTTTCAATATCATTAGTAGAGTAAATATGTGAATTCGATAATTTTTCCAAGTTTAGACTCATATTATTTACTAACTCTGAATATTCACCTAGATTACTTATTTTATCATCTAATTCTTCTCTACCAACTATCTCAATGTGCTCTCTTTGTTTAATAAGTTCATTAATATAAGTTAATATTTCTATTGTTTTTTTAAAATTGTCTTCCATGCTGCTCTCCCACCTTAATCAAAAATTGAAATTGTTCTTTTTTGTTTTAAAGCTGCTTTTGTTTTAGCTTCAATATAATTACCTTTCATATCTAAAACAGCCTTTACTCGACCTCTCTTGTCAAAGACCTCTATATGATCAAAAGATTCTGTATCAATGTAGAACCTATCTCCTTTTTTGAGATGAGGATTACCTGAATGTTTGTCAGTAACTTTCCATACAGAAGCACCATTATATTTTCCATTGGCTTTTTGAACACTATTTTTCATTGATTTTCCAAAAGGCAATTCAAAGAATTTAGACATATTCTCTACAACAAGCTTATCCGTACGCTTACCGCCACTAACAGACTCACCAGAAGACGAAGAAGACTGGAACCTTTGAAGAGTATCCTTACCATTCTGAATGGCATTACGCCCAACAAATCCACCATGTGTAGCAACACCTGCTCCAACCGCTGTAACAGCTACATCCAATGGAATAGCAATTGGTGTTGCTAACCCAAGGGTCCCTACTTCCACTACTAGAGTTAAAAGATTAAAACCTACTACGAAGCTAAGAGCTTCTTGAATTTCTAAGATGGATGCCACTCCTGCTAAAACATGTCCAGCAAAACTTCCAGCTTGATAGGTTAACTTGCTTTCTAATTCATCATTATCAGGCGATTTTAATCCAATATAGTCTTCTAAAACTGCACTGCCAGCACCTTGGGCAAATTCGATAACACCTTGCAGAAATTAGAGGTTCTAATACTTGTTTTGCTTTATTACTAACCATCAGTATGCCGAATTCCCCCCAAAACATAGGTTAATAACTTTGATTATCTGCTTCCTCACTATTGACTTTACCTATTTTACAATTAATTAGATAACCCTTGTTTTACTTGAAGTAATAATCTTTCTAATTCTTCTTTCTCTTCAGGTTTATCCGTGCTTACCTTTTCTACTTGGTCTTTCAAATATTCATAGAATTCTTGAAAACTTAAATATGCCTCACTATCCTCATTAGCACTCGAAGTAGCTTGGTTAACAGAAAACAATACCTTGTTATTTTGCAATTCAAAAAATGCCTCATCAGATTCATCTAAATCATTTGCAAATAAAATTGCTTTTCCACCACTTCCGAAACCTTCTTTTTTACTAAAATAATGTAATGCTTCTTGCAATTTATTTCTAACATCTGATATCTCAAAAAAATAATCCTTCATTAAAATATCTAATTCATTTTTATAGGTAATCAATTTGTACTCCATTATGTCTCTACTCCTTAATCTATAATAGTACAGACCCTCGTTCAATATTGAAAATGTCTATCTCATTTTGCACAAATAAGTCTTCAAGCTTATCTGAACCATTTTGTTGAGCAAATAAATATTCTTTTTCTGATATTGGAACAGAAAGCAACCATGCGACCTTTTTGTCTAGGAAATCGATTGTTTGTAACTGATCTTCCCACAGAAATGGTGGGACAAAAAGCATATGTTTCATTTCACTGTTAGGATAATAAAACTTCAACACATCCAAAAATATTTGACCTGGATAGATTGGCATTTTTGAATTGATTACACAAAAAGCACATGTTGCTAGTACATTTGCATAACCTTTATAAGCTGTTGCACTCGCACCAACAATTTCTACTCGCAAAGACTTTTCATCTATAAATCGTCCTATTGAATGCATATACAAGCCAATAGTAGAATACGATGTAACACCCTCACAAGGTCTATCCCCTGTTGATAAAATATCTATACTACTTATATCATTATCATCCCAATATTTAGAAACAGCAGGATTACCTCCAAACGCTTTTAAAGCTGATTTAGCAATTATTTTACTTTCATTTGGTATCCCCATTATACTCTCCTCCACTTCGCTAATACTTCTTAATAATTTGTTTTCAAGATTATTTTCTGGGAATTCTTCTGCTTCAGGAGCTCTAACCTCATCAATAAACTTCTTTTCTAAAGCACCAAAATCTTTATAATTTTTTTGTGCTTGGTTTAAAGAAACACCATTTGGACCAATTACAACAGTTGGCATATCATGTGCCACTGTATCATATTCCCAATAACAAACTTCACAAATATCATAGTCATCCTCAATCGTAAAGCACCCACAACATGGACATTTTTTTGCTGTCATTTTAACCACCCCTCTTTACTTTAGAGCATATAATTCCATTTGTTTTAACCAGTAATCAATTTCATCTGCTAGTTTGAAATATGTTGATATCCATCCATGTTAGTCAATAATCCCAAACTCATTTGTGGCAGTGTCATATCTAAAATATGTTCCTTTATTAAAAACAAAAGTCTAAGTTGTTGATGTTGGAGATCTTTCTAAAAAATTCTTCGCATCCTGTAGATATTTCTCCGATGAACCTATGAAAAAACTTAATAATCTTCGTATTCTTGTTGAAAGAAAATCCCACAATGACTAATTTGTCAAAGTGGGATTCTATTAGTTTAAAGTTATAATCCAAATACTTCTTTCATTTTGGAAAGAAGCTGATGAAACTCCTCTTTTTCGTTCGGATATGTTTTTAAATAATTGCTGACTGCAATTTGAAAATACTTATAAATAGTTTCATAATCAATCACTACTTGACTATCCCTATAGTCCACTTCAACCCCTGTAAACTCTTCTTCGTAAAAAGTTTTATCATAGTCATCTAAATCACTCCAAAAGGTAAATCCTCCAGAATAATCCAATCCACACCCATTTCCATCACTTAAATTTTCTAACACCCATTTAAAACAATTAGACATTAAAGAAGATTCCAATAAATTTTTTATTGGCAGATGTTCAGGGATTATTAAATTATTAACATTAATTAATTCAATCATAAGTAGACCTCGCTTTTTAGTTAGTTGGAAAAAAGGAAGTTATCTTTCCATTTTCAAAATACCCGTTCCATTTTACACCGTTAGAGTCTATCCCAATCCATTCACGAGGAATAACACCAGAGGATTCTTTTGAAAGCGCGTCATTCGCAGCTTCCATACCCTTTTCTACAAACTCCTTATCGGACATAAGTTTTGGATCATATATAGTTTTCCTATGCACTTTTGTTCCATAAATTCCTGGACCCTTTGGATTACCAGCCATATCTAGTTCAGGCATATTGTACTCTACTTCAGTAACCCCTTTAACTTCATTTCCGTTCACATCATACACCTTTTTCTTGCTAACAATTTTTACATCATATTTATAAAATTCATCAGCATTATGTGAACCAACTATACCTTTTCAATTTGGATATGGCTTTCCATTAGCATCAGTAAATTCTCTATTTTTCAGATGATTCTCCAATTCAGAAGTTGATTTAAGTTTACCTTCATCACCAGTACCCTCACCCTTAAAAAATTGATAGTTTGATAGCTTTTCCTTAATTTGTTTAAAGACATTACTATCTGAGAAAGAGTCTACAATATTTGCACCTGCAAGAGCAAATTCATTTTTTGGTATGAGAATACTATTCAACCTGTCAACGAATTGCCTATACTTATCGGAATTCATTACATTTTTTACACGTTGTATGATGTTTACACTTTCTCTAAGTTTTGAGACTTCACCCAACTTTGAAACTGTACCTAATGTTGAAATTTTATCTGCACCTTTTGTTCCTGCCACTAATTGAACAGCTGCTAGCTCGACTTGGGCCTCTACATTTCCAAACCATTTAGCTCTGCTATTCCAATCTCCATTTACAACCTCTCGATTCCATGAATTAGAAATAGATTGTGTTATAGCATCGTATGCTTCGTCTAGGTGAGAAAGGACATACATAGCGCTTTCAAAACTATCTATTGGATGTAAAAGTGTATTTGCCAATCCTTTGAGTTTGTCTAATCTGCTACTAACTGGACTGTTCCATTTTTCATTGCACCTTTCAATATTAGTTCAGCATCCTCTTTAGAATCCTCTAAAATTTTTGCTCCATTACCTCTAGTTGCCGATAAATGCTTTGGCTTGACATATGCATCGTTAATATTAAATCACTGGTTAAATATCGAAAAGGAACATAGCAAAAACTACGTGGATAAATATGATGTGAAAAATAGTATATTAATTAAAGACTGTGATTAACCTTCAAATCTACACTAAAAAAGCGCTGATATTCCTTATATCAAGCGCCTATAAATATTGAAATGTATTCATAATGGAAACCACCTATAGCATTCATCCGATTACTAAAGTCGTTTACTAATTGAACGATCTTCCACCTTCTTAAACTCCCATAAGCATACCCCACAAGGAAAATTCATCCTATGGGGTACACTTCACTTCTGTTAGTTTATTAAAGAGGGGCTCCCTTTTCAATAAGACTATGTTTTCGAACTGTAACTATTTAACACTACTATTATAATTTTCTTCTTAGACTAGTCATTGTCTTTAATTATCTGAATAATCTTCTTACATTTCTTTAACCAGTTTAATGCGGTCTCTTTTGTAATCTCTCCAACATAACATGTCTTATATCCATGTAAGAACTGGTCATAAGTTATAAATTGATTTTCATCTTCCAGTTCATCAAAATGCCATTTATATATTGGTGTAACTTCTATAAAAATTTTATTATCCATATTATAAAGCCAAGTATCATATTCCTTTGTTCCCCAAAGATGATGTTTTAATCCTACCCAAACATTATCTTCATAAACTAACCATTGATTTTCATCATGATAGTATTCATTACACAAGTATCCTATTTCCTTACCTATTAAAGACTCATGGAAATTCAACTTATTCTCTATTACTTTCTCTAAAAGATTATTTAAAGCTGAAATTGCTTCAATAATAAAATCATCACCATATAGTTTATGTTCAAGTACACTAGATTGTATTAAAATTTCTATCTCATCATATCTATAAATATCAATTTCTTTACATGGAAGTTTCATCATTATTTTTTCATCTATACTGATAGGAAAAACGATTATATCATCAGTTACCATTTATTATCTTTCCTTTCTTATTCACTAACCCTGCTTTTTGCAATGCTGAACGCATTGCTGGATTTAACTCATCCCAAGACCTTACGTGACCATGAAACACTCCTGGAGTAGTTTCATCTAATATAACTATTTCACCATTACTTACACTCACTCTACGAGTCGTTGTACCTGGAGAGATTGGAATAGAATTATCCAGTGCATTTTGGCCATCTATAGGAGCTCTATTTTTCTTACCCCGATTTGTTTTTCCATGATAAGGAGCGTTTTCAAAAGTTCCATTTGGTCCAGATTTAGCCCCACTGACTCCTTTAACTCCACCACCAGAAGAAGACTGGAACCTTTGAAGAGTATCAATACTATTTTGAACGTTATTATGCCAGACAAATGTTCCAGGTGTAGCAACACCCGCTCCGGCCACTATAAGAACTGCATTAGCTGGAAGAGCAATTGGTGATGCTGCCCCAACAGTTATTCCTTCTAACAATACGGTTCCAATATTAGATCCTGTTGCGAGAGCACAACCACCTAAAATTTCTACAATAGACCACACTCCTGATAAAACATTTCCCGTAAGCTTTCCAGTTTGATAAGCTCGCTTGCTTTCTAACTCATCGCTTACAGGTGGTGTTAGTCCAACAACGTTTTTGACAATCAAAATGTAAAAAACTTGAGAAAATTCTTTGATAAATTCCCAAGCACCGATAGCTGCTTTTTAATATCATGGTTTATTGACTTCTTGCTCTTGTAAAGACACTAACAAAAATATTAAAAAACTACGAACTGAACAAAACATTACACAGAAGGAACCTGTTGAAAAACTCGATATGAATATTTAAAGTATTTGACAGATGGAAAGAGGGATTTATAAGCCATCAATTGAGAAATTAGTAGAATTAAGCGATATTCTTAATGTAACGCTAAATGATATTTTAATGAAGGATTATGAATACTATCAGTGGAAAGCAGAACATTTTACAGCGCTCAATAACCCTGTAACTGATATTGTGGATATTATGGATACTGTAAAAAATTTAAGGGCTAAAGCCCAACTTACGCGAGAAAAAAATAATAAAATCGAAGAACGTGCTTATCTTGACCAAATCATTGGCATTTTCGCTTGGCGAAATGATCATATAGATAAAATCGCCAACCATCTTTACTACAAATGACTAAACGAAATTGTCCGCAATGGCTCTAATGAACTTAAAAATAATAAACCTATGAACAAAAGAATTTTGAAAGATAAGAAACAAGAGAGCTTAGAGGATTAATACCTCCAATGACTCTCTTGTTGTTATTTTGTTATCTACACTACTTACAAAATTTCACACACACCTTCTACTAACTTTAAGTAATGCTTAAATTTTTTTTAATCTTTTCAATACAATTTCGAACTTCATTTTCATGTTCTGGGTGCCTTGTTAGATAGTTTAAACTAGTTTCTTTTAGAAATCGGTAAAATGTTTCGTTATCCACCACTGCATATGTTTCATCATCACTTGCGGCGGAGAAAGAAGAGAAATTAACTCCTTCTTTACCAAAATAATCATCTTCCCCTTTACTAAACTCTGTCGCAAAAGAACAACAAACGTTCGCTATCCCATATCCCTTACTCTCTCTAAAATTCCGAATCGCAGGCAAAAATTTACTATCACCAATGAGTAAAAAATAATATTTCATCTCTTCTATCTTATCTTCATACTTTTCTATATAAAAAATACTATCTTCCAAAAAATATCTCTCCTTCATGAAATTAATCAATTACAGGATAAAAATTTGTGATTAAATCCAATAAATTTTAATTTTGAATTACCTATTGTTGCATAACCTTCTATTGCATCCGTTATTGCACCTGATCTATTATTAACAATTATGCGTTTATTCTTAATTCCTTCTCCATTGCGTTTTTACCTAGTTCTATCGTTTGTGGGTTTGAAAATTTTTTTGGATTGTAAACTGTTTTAGGAAATTTGTATTCTTTCCAAACTCCAGTAAAACTCCCTTTCCCGCCATTTGCAGCCCTCATACCCCTTCCCAAAAATTCAAACTCAGTACCTCTAATCATTTCTTATAAAACTACTTGACTAATCATAATAAAAAGCTGTCTTTAATGTAAAACTTGCTAAAATTCTTAAAAGATATAATGATTACTTCTACTATGATATAAACAAAAAAACATTGAGTGGGAACAAACATCCCAAACCTTATACAATCCCAAAATACGAAAACTAGCACTTAATGATGATTGAAAAATCATTGAGCGAATTCCTGACAATCCAGATGATTTTGAAGATTAATCTATCCTTAATCCTTGTAAAAAGACAAAACCGTATAGCATTATATCCATACGGTTTTGTCTTTTATTCATGGTGATAACGATATGTTTATCCTATTTCGGGTGTATCTTTTGGGTGATATAAAGCTTCGAAAGCCTCTTCATAATTATCTCCTAAAATTGTAAGGTAATCGTCATATCCTCCATAAATTTTACCTGATGGGGACATCATTAAGATAAGTTGTTCGTTATAAGCTTCTCCTATAACAACAAGTGGCTCTTCAACTTTTTCTTCATAAGTTTCAACTCTTTCCCTATAAACATGCTCACAAGTAAGTATTGGATCAAAATGTAATTTTTCTAGTTCGTTCGGAATTTTGAAAGCTGGTTGATTTAATACTAATCCCCCAAATTGTTTCAAAAATTCTTGACTTGCCTCGCTTACAAAATAACCTTCTTCTTCAAGGATAGTAGTAAAAGGAGAAATGTCTGTCTCCCTATTGGACATCCAGTCTCCTTGTTTCAAATAAAATTCTGTTTCTTTAGATAAAGCCAAATTAATCACCTCTTTATTTAATCACTTGTTACATGTGCACCATCAATAGTGATTTTACAATTCCTACATCTTGAGAACGGTTTTCCAGTTTTAGAATCTACCGCTGCAGATGAAGCTGTTGGCAATTTGCTTTTTGAAAGTGTTGCCTTTAATTCTTCTACCCTTTCCTTAGCAGCCTCTTGTGATGCTTTAGCCCATCTACCACCCTTAACTCCACCACCAGAAGGCGAAGAAGACTGGATTTGTTGAAAAGTGTCCTTACCATTTTAGCAACTACATCCAATAAAATAACAATTGGCAAAACCTCTGCTTTTTATGATATGAAATTCGCTAAAGTACTCAAAAGATACGATAACTATCTGTGTTACGACATTTTTAAAGAAATAATTCGTGGAAATAAACAACCTCATCCTTACATCCGTGAAAAAGGCGAACAAGTTATTTTTAATGAAGATTGTAAGCTTATTGAACGTATTCCAATCAATCCTGATGATTTTGAAGATTAATTATATAACAGATAACAAAGAATAGCCCACAATGATTAATTGTGGGCTATTCTTTGTATCCTAGCTTCAAATCACAAAACGCAACAAATTAATTACTCACTAAAAATTGTAATAAATTAAAAGTTTATTCTAAAAAAGCCTTTATTTCATTACTTGATAGTCCATTTTTTAATTCCCCATCTATTGTAATACTTGAATCTACAAAATGCACTTCATGAAAGTTAGTAACATTTTGGAATGTCGAATCCTCAAAATGACAATTAATAAAGTGTACATTTTTAAATGTTGAATTATTAAATGTTGATGATAAAAACTTTACATTCTCAAATTTTACATTTGAAAATATCGATTCATCCAAATAACATCGTTCAAGTTTAGAATCTTTTAATATTACATTTAAAAACTGGGATTCATAAAATGATGTTCTAAATGAATCCAATTCACCTAGATTTGTTGAATTGAAAATCGAATAGTCAGCTTTGCCTTTTCTAAATGTATTTTTTAAAAATATACATTCATTAAATGTACTACCACATATCGATGCTCCACTTAAATATACATTTGAAAAGTCACAACTATTAAATACTACTTCTAAAAAACTGCTGTTGTTCAAATCATATCCTGTGAATACAATTCCATTAATAAAAGTATCTTGATAAATCAGCTCGCATACTTCATTGGATTGTCCCATTGAAAATTCAGTGTATTTTTTAAGCTGTATATATATATCCATTTCATCACCATCCTAAGGCCATACAACTATTTTATCTGTTAGGCCTTGATCTGTAATTTCTTGCAAAAGCTCTGCCTTATTAACTTCACTTAAATTTGAGACATCAAGCATTACATTTTCACTCTCACTTAGGGATTTATTAATGGATCTCATGGAACTTGAAAGGCATATAGCCCATCAAGGATTAAAAATAAATATTATTTTATTCCACTTTGTTGAAGTGACCAATACGATGTGGATAGAACAATTCTAACTGCCTTGTCACAAAATTCCAAACCATTACTTGATCTATCTTTATTAAATGATGTGAAGCATCCTACATCATTTCATGGTACTTTCGATTCTCTTTAACTTTTTTCATGGAATATGTAATATACATAAAAACTCTCCTCGCTTCATTTCATTCACGAGGAGAATATATCGGAATTTTTAGTTTTTGTCTATCGACTAGATTGTTTTTCAACAGTATGAAATAAATATTATTTATTCAAAGTCTTCAAACCAACAAGTAATAAATTTCACCTTATCATTGAAAAAAATTGTGCCAGCATTATCAGCAGTTGAACGAGCAGTAATTCTTCCCTTATTCCAAGACCATTTATTCAAGATTTTTTCAAGTATACTTTCTGCTTTCCCCATATCAAGAACGTTTGATGTTTCTATATTACACACAATCTCAAACCAACCATCAATTTTCCAATAGGGCTCGTTTGAATCTAAAACATACGAAGTAATATAAGTGTCAATTTTCTTGATTAACTCTTGTAATATTACTAATGCCTCGTCATTATCCTGACATTCTACAAATAAGCTAAGTTGGAACATAAACATAGTCCCTCCCATAATATATTAGTGTGAAATTGTTCCATCTGGTGCAACATTAATGTACTTTTTCCCATTTTTCGTATATTTCCCCCACTCCTTCATTCCTTTCTCAGAAAGTTGCACATCCCATTCAAATTCAAAATTCTTTTTAGGATCACCATGATATGGACCTTCCTTCCATACATTACCGAATTTATCTACATATCCCTTAAGCTGTTTATTAAGTTTAACTTCTTTTCCTGAAATAAATCTAAAACGCCCATTATTAGATAATCCAGCTTTTGTCATTGGATTGGTGATATTCTTTTGATACTCTACTCCCCTCTGTTGTTTACGTTTGTAATATCCCCCATAAGTATCATTACCCTTACCTCCACTAGAAGACTGGAACCTTTGAAGAGTATCAATACTATTTTGAACGATATTATGCCAGACAAATGTTCCATGTGTAGCAACACCCGCTCCGGCCACTGTAAGAACTGCATTAGCTGGAAGAGCAATTGGTGATGCTGCCCCAACAGTTATTCCTTCTAACAATACGGTTCCAATATTAGATCCTGTTACAAGAGCACAACCACCTAAAATTTCTACAATAGACCACGCTCCTGATAAAACATTTCCCGTAAGCTTTCCAGTTTGATAAGCTCGCTTGCTTTCTAACTCATCGCTTACAGGTGGTGTTAGTCCAAAAACGTTTTCGACAATTGCAATGTCCAAACCTTGACCAAATTCGGCAACACCTTGTAGAAATTCCAAAGCAGCGGTAGCTGTTTTTTGATACCATGGTCTATCAACTTCTTATTCTTGTAAAGCTGACGCATTATTCTGGGTTGCCGATGTTGAAGTGAAAACAATGGACAACATGCAAGCCGGTACACAAGCTTTTATTGATGAATTACGTCGTTTAGGCGCAAAGGTTGGGCACCACACATACGAATCCTTTGGTGCAGCAAACGTTAGTGCCGATTTCATTTGGATTCCACGCTATGGAGAAAACAAGCCAGCTTATCCATGTGACATTTAGCAATATACTGAAACAGGATATGTAGAAGGTATTGGTAAGTGTGATTTAAATAAACTTATTGGAGACAAGGCTTTATTTTGGTTTACCGGTAAGAAAAGGAAGCTTTCGGAAGAGAATGAAAGTGTTGTTTTACCTCCAGAGTGGCAAACAAATAATTTAGAATACGTTACTGTAACAGCAGATGTTGCGAATGCACGGGAAAACCCATCTACTGATGCAAAAATTATGCGCCAAGTAAAAAAAGAAAGCGGTCATGTTTATCTTGATTGGTATTGTGACGGTTCCCATTTTTGGTATAAAATTACTGAAAATAACTGGCTACGTGATGATGTAGCAAAAATTAATAAAGACGGAAAAACAACGGGTGGTGTATGGGTCAATGGTACAGAATTCAATCTTAGAAAAGGCGCTAGCACAGGTGATATTGTTGTTGAACAGATTAATAATGCTCGAGCATATGATGTACACCATCGTTATGAAAATTGGGTTTTCGCAAATTGTGATGGGTTAAAAGAAGGCTGTTGGAGGTATTGTATTTTGATGAATTATATGTAAGTTGGCTTAGATAATAAAAAGAGTCGCTCCAATACAAAAGGGACGGCTCTCTAATAC
The DNA here is from genome assembly GCF_037104725.1 of Bacillus bruguierae. NCBI lineage: Bacteria > Bacillati > Bacillota > Bacilli > Caryophanales > Bacillaceae > Bacillus > Bacillus bruguierae. Next base: position 49,360 of record NZ_JBAWSX010000018.1, read on the forward strand.
TTTTACATATTCCTCTAAAGTTTAAGTTACATTGCGGTGTATTTATTATTTTGTAGCTAAATTGACTGTTTTTACTATCGCTACAAACAATTTTCTATTATCCATTTCTTTGCTTGTTCTCGTTCCAACAGGATAGGTTGCTCCAATGTACCAATATTAATACTATGAAAAAATGCCTCTTCAATTCCTTTGATATTTTCTAATGTTGCTCCACTAAATAAAGTATTTTCAAATCTTGATAAACTTATATCCACATTACTTAATCTTACATTGCTAAAGTCAGTTGATGAGAAGTTAGCATCTGACAGATTACATTCTGTTAAATTAGCATTGTTAAATAGTGCTTCCCAAAAATCACATTTGCTGAAATTAACATCTTTTAAAATTGCATTAGAAAAATTAGTATATCCCAAATCTGACTTATAAAAATCACAAGAATCTAAATTAGTTTTTTTATAAGTTGATGAACATAAAACTGATCTATAAAAATCAACATTTTTTAAATTAAGGCCATCAAAAATACACTCTGTCAAATATGACTGTTCTAACAAACTTTTAGAAAAATCTATATTTCTAAAATCGACTTCATCTAAATTTAATTGTTCTCCTTCTTTGCCAATTGTCTCAACCCATCTTTTGTGTAATTCAAACTTACTAGCAATATTATTTTCCATTTACTTCCTCCTTATGGATACCATATTATTTTATCTGCTATTCCTGCTTCATCAATTGCTTTTTTTAGTTGTTCAATATGTTCAGGTACCAAATTTCTTGTATCAATAATTACATTATTACCTTTGTCAAATTCTTTGTATATTTTATTCATAGTTCTTTGAACTGTAAAAGCACCTTTTTGGGGTGAAGTATGACCATGAGGATACGATTCAAAACTTTTCACATCCCATTTCAAACCAGTTGTTGTATCAATAAATTCTGCTCCTTTATCTGCTTGTTGGTCACGAACAATCTTTCCTAAATCTCCTCTTTCCTCTAAAGCAAGACCTACTTCTCTTTCTTTTATACCTTGAGCTTCAATTCTTCCTCCATGAGATAGATCTCTAGCTAAGTCTGCCAATTCTTCTGCTGTTCTAGAAACTTTGTTAGCCCCACTATCTCCTTTTCCTCCACCAGAAGAAGAAGACTGGATTTTTTGAAGAGTATCCTTACCATTTTGAAACGAATTACAGCTAAACGAAAAGGCCTGAGCCCGGTATAATACCCAAGCCCATGCCCAAGAAGTTGCTTAATGAAATAACCTGTCTAACTTTATGGGGTCACTTTAAAAGAGGTCGGCTTCTCTTTATCACTAAGTATAGACTTTATATCATATTTATTCTATGATGGTTATTTTGCATTAAAATTTTTTTCTATCATTTAAAGCAGCTATTTCTAGTATCTCAAGGCAAATTTTTTGCCATTGTAATAGAATATCTCTATTTACGTTAATTACATCAATAACTTGATATTGGTTTATAAATTTTTCAAAAGTCTCATACTCCTTTTCATCATCTGGATAATCACTATTCCATTTATAAACCGGGCTTACTTCAATGTATATTTTATCTTGAAAATTGTACATATATGTTTCAATACCAATATGACTAGGTGTTGACCACACTAAAAAATCTTCTGCTGGATCAATAATATCTAAATCATCGTTTGTCCATAGTTCGTGAGAATAGATGTTATGGTAATATCCAATTCCTTTCTCTTTATATTCACCTTTAATTTTAAGCTCAAAATGCAATGCTTTATTCAGGAAATAATTGAGAGTTTTTATTGCTTCAGATATAAAATCATTAACAAATAAATCATATTCGATACTGCCTTTGATATACTTTATTGATACATTATCAAATGATTTTACGTTTTTTATCTCGCATGGCAAGTGTATTTGTATAACCTGTGCTTTTGAAAATTCTAGCTCAATAATATTACACATATATTCGTTCTCCTTTTTTATCAAACCAAAATTAATACTATGTAGCTAACAAAGAAGAAGCGATTTGTTATATCTCGGTTTGATCGCTACATGTATAAAATAATTCTTATTTTAAGAAATCATTTATCATGTTTTTAGATTGCTGAGTTAACTTACCTTTTCCACCTACCTCTTTAACATATCCCGCTTTTCTAAGGGCATTTTTCATTTGGTCAGTTAGTGGTGAAAGGTTGGGATCACTACTCTTCCAAGGTCGGACATGACCATGGTAAGTACCATTTACCGTTTTATCTAATACAACAAATTCACCATTTGAATCAATTCCTACTCTTCTATCAGTCGAACTTTTTATCTCAACAGAGTTATCTAGTGCAAATTGACCGTCTTCAGGAGCTTTACTTTTTACAGAATTTCCAGTTTGTCCATGATAATCCGCATTTTTGAACTCTCCATTTTTAAACGAGTATTCAGCATTCCCCGCCCCTTTAACTCCACCACCAGAAGACTGGAACCTTTGAATAGTATCCATACTATTTTGAACTGTATTATACAATACAAATCCACCATGGCCAGCAGCAGCAACTCCAGCTACTGTAAGAACGCCATTAACCGGGACAGCAATTGGTATTGCTCCCCCAGCAGTCACTAATCCCGCTGCTAGGGTTAAAAAATTAGAGCCTCCTATGAGGGTAAGACCAGCAAACATTTCTACAATAGACCACGCCCCAGATAAAACATTTCCCGTAAGCTTTCCAACTTGAAAGGTTAGCTTGCTTTCTAATTCATCACCCATAGGTAATTCTTTCCCTATAAAGTTTTCAGCAGCTGAATTACAAATACCTTCAAAGAATTCCCAAGCACCAATAGCTGTTTTTTGGTACCATGGTCTATTGGCTTCTTGTTCTTGTAAATCCATTATTTCGTCAATTTCTCTTTCAATTTCAGCTTCACGAGCTTTTTCCTCTGCAATTTGTTGAATAGGGGCTACCCATTCCATATTCAATCCTTGCGTATTAAATGTTCCTGATACGGGGCTAAAACCTTTCCCGCTTTGAACTTCCGCAAGACCTTTCGCGATGCTCGCAGCTAGTTGGAGTGCTGTATCATAATTACTACTAGAAGTAGAATTGAATTCACGCAGATGGTTTAGTTTTTCTTGCAGCTTTTGTTTCATCATATCAAAAATACCCATCATAGCTTGCATGCCGGGAAGGGTATTACTAATTACTTCAATACCTGCTTTCGTTTGGTCAATCCCTCGCATTTGTTCTTCTATTTCTTGTTCAATAACATCTGTCGAAGCTACTTTGGATTGAAAATCGTTTGGGAAGGCATCATTTTGACGGATCAATTCTTCACACAAGTAAATAATCCCTTGGGCTAAAGGGCGGAATGTTTGAGCGAAGAATGCTTTTGCACTGTCGTAAGTTTGCCCTTGCAAAACGGCATCGAATACAAAAGCATCAATCGAATTGATGACTTGTTCCATACCTTGAATCGTTGCAGTACACATAGCATTCATACTTTGTGTCTGGGATTGTACTTCTCCTAGATACATGTTTAGACTCATGACCTCACCTCCAGTGCTAATTTTTGGCGCTGATGGTGAATGTCATTTTCTAGATTGCTTAGGTTTTGTTTTTCCTTTAGCAACGTTTCTTTTTGGTCTTCCAATTCGTGGGTAAGCTTTCGCTCAATTTGCCCTGCATCTTGACGTAAATTATGAAAAAACTGTCCTAGTTCTCTATCATTATGCCAAGTTTCTAATATACGGTCAAACAAGCGATAGCTTCGCCCTTTCCATTCATAAAAATCTACTTCCGCTTGTTCTTGCCTTTGAATCGCGCGTTGATTTTGATATTGTTCTTCAGATAGACTTCTTAATTTTTCGTTCAGTTGATTCATTTGTTTCTCTATATCTTGGCTCATCTTTTCCCTCCTACTTTTTTACGTTCACATAGGTATCAGTTAAAGGGACCTTTATTAAAGGGTAATTGTGAAAAATTGTTTTGAAGTGCGTTATCCATACGCTCGAACTCGCTAGCTACGGAATGAATGTTGCTAACGGCTTGTTGAAAGGCGCTATAAAATTGTTTCGTTAATTCCAAAGCTTGTTGATTCGCTTCTTGGGCTTTAGCGTTGACAGATAACGTTGTACGTTCCGATTTGGTTATGAATCTACTTGTGGCACTTTGAATCGTATTGGCAGCTGTTCCCATTTGCGTTGCGATTTGTCCTGCCGTTTGAAAATTACTTTGAAATTGTCCCATCGCTTGAATCCTCTCTCTCTTTTTCTGTCCAGTCTTTCTGAGTTTATTCGAAGGTCTTCATACTTCTACATAACTTTACAAACTATGAAAATTATACCATATAAAACGGGTTTTTTATGAATAAATCCCAATGATTGTATATTCATCCTCAAAGCACTTAACTGTGTTAAATAGGATAGTCGACACAGTCTTTCTGATGTAGCCTGTTTCCATCTCTTTCAAACGTTTGGACAAAGGATTAAGTTTTATTTAAAAGGTTTTCGGAAGAAGAAATTAGAATACTACTAACTGAGGTTTTACGTTATCGGAATAAATAGGAGGACTTCCACAGTGCCATCAAGTTAGGATTTTGAACTGCATGCAAAAAAAGCCGTTCTCCTATAAACTATGGAAAGCGGCTTTTGTAATGTATCATTTATTATGAACACCCCTGTTCATGTAACAAGGATTAAGATTTATTCGCTATTATCATAAAACGTTTTGAATTCGTACGAATCCCTTTTTCAGTGTTGTTTGTTGCAATAAATTTTTTCAAAATGTCAAAGTCCTCTTTCGTTTCACCAAATATTGGTATGATAGGTGTGTGTTTTAATAGAAAAATGAGGTCTTCAGGTGTTTGGTAATAGTCAGTCGCATCATACTCTAAAACTTGCACATCAGCAAAACCTGCCTGTCCTAGCTCACGGACATATTTTTCTTTTAATGTGCCATCTTTCTCCCCTAAGCATTGTCCTCTTCCAAACGCTTCTTTTAAATTCAATTTATCATGTTCGCTAACTTGCTGCGTTAAGAAGATGCCATTCTTTTTGATCACTCTTGCTACTTCTGCCGCCGTAAAAGGAGCATGACAAGTAGACACAATGTCAAAAAAAGAATGTGGAAACAGCAAATCTTCGGATTCCATTTTGCAAAATCTAACGTTTGAAACACGTGCTTTTTCCAGGTTAGACTGTGCTGTTTCTAACATTCCACTTGCATTATCAATGCCAATCATGAATAATGCAGCCGATGCAATTCTTAGTATATTCTCTCCCCCACCTGTACCAATATCGAGCAACACATCTGAGGGTTTGCATCTCCCAATTACTTCTTCATAAAAATCCCAAGTAGCACCTTCAGTTACGTATTTGAGTTTACTAAAATCCCAGCCATTTAATCTTCCGACTGTATCATAAAAGTTTTTATAATCTAATTCATTCATTTTGTATATCCACCTTCCAAAAGAGTATAAAATCTAAGGTTATAAGACTTGTTACTGAATCAAGCCCGTTCCTTACTTGAATAATGGTGACTCCCGAAACAGATTCAAAGTTTACATTTCCGAAAAAGGGCAGACTTCTCCCTTGATGGCTGGTACGCGTTTTACCCAACCCGAAAACTAATTACTTCGAACAATACGGAAAGACATCCACTTCACCCCATTTGAAAGATTATATTTATTATACTCTATTACATTTTTTGTGTATATTGTAAAATACATACTATCAGATAAATTGTTCTGTTATCATAATGCCAAAAGAAGATTTACATACAAAAACGAAACATAGCTAATTCATAATATTATTAATCTAAAACCTTTTTGTTACAAAAAAATACAGAATATAATTCCAAATTAATATGAAATATTGCATATATAAATACATTGAAGTTTATTTAGGTGCTCATTATAATTTATCTAGTATAAAGCTTTGTACGTAATTATTTTAATATTTTTAGGAAAATATTTGAAAAACAAAAAAATAGAGGGATAATGAATGAAAATTTTAAAAGGAATGCTAGTTTCTACAGTTGCAATTACAGCTTTTACGGGACTAGGAAAGACTACTCATATAGTGAGTGCTGCTTCAAACAATTCAGTAGTACAGCAAAAAGAAGCTAATGTAGAAAAAAAAGATGAAAAACAAATTATTGTAAAGTTTAAAAATGAGATCAATTTACCATATGAGGATGGTATAGAAAAGCGAATAAAACACGAAAAAAATGATGTGGTACTAGAAAACTTTTTTTCCGAATTCCCAGATTTAACATTAACTCGCTTATTTACGTCTGTAAGTCCGGAAGAAATTCAAAATCTAGATAAAAATGCGAAAACCGATAATAATAATTCATCTTCTAACCTATTAAATTATTATATAGTTCAAGCTTCAAAGAATGTACAAGCAGAAAGATTAGTAGAAAAGTTAAAACAATCACCTTTGATAGAGGATGCATACATTAAAGAACTAGAAAATTTAACACCGCCTGAAATACAGCTGCCAAATTTATCTCTTAACCCCTATGATGACCCTAGATTTGAAAACCAAGGATATCTAAAAGAGGCACCATATGGTATTAATGCACCTTATGCGTGGGGAATAAAAGGGGGAGATGGAAAAGATACAACATTTGTAGATATGGAGTATGGATGGGTATTAAATCATGAGGATTTAAAAAATCAAAATATTGAACTTATGTCTGGAATAAATACAGCAGATCACGCTGCCCACGGTACCTCAGTTCTGGGAATTGTTTCTGCGGAAGATAATCAAATTGGTAATATTGGTATCGCACCAAAAGCTACAGTAAAAGTAGTATCTCAAATTAGGAATGACGGTCGTTATAACACAGCAGATGCCATATTAAGTGCTGTAAATCATCTAAATGCTGGTGATGTTTTATTGTTGGAGGCACAATCATCTTATGTTGGATACGGCAAACAATATTTACCAGTTGAAGTGCAACCGGATATATTTGATGCGATTCGTACTGGAACAGATAAAGGGATCATAATCATAGAGGCTGGGGCAAATGGTTCAAATGATTTAGATCAATTTAAAGATATAAATGGAAAACAAGTCTTGAATCGTAATAGCAAAGATTTTAAAGATTCAGGTGCAATCATGGTCGGAGCTGGTTCATCAACCGTTCCTCACGAACGTTTATGGTTTTCAAATCATGGAAGTCGAATTGATGTATATGGGTGGGGGGAAAATGTAGATACAACTTCTGCAGAGCCAAGTAAACGTGTTACAAATTTATATACGTCTAGTTTTAATGGTACATCTAGCGCTTCACCAATTATTGCTGGGGCAGCCACTTCCATACAAAGTATCGCTAAGGAACGTTTGGGTCAACCTTATAAACCAAATGAGTTAAGAGCTATCTTAAGTAACACAAACACAGGAACACAATCTAAAAATCCATCTGTCGATAGAATTGGTGTTTTACCAGATTTGAAAGCTATATTATCAAATTTGGGATTTAAATCAAACGCATCTGATTCAGAATCAGAACATCCCCAGACTGGACAAATAACAGAACAAGAGCCAAATAATCAGCCTATACAGGCAAATATATTAGATTTTAATGCAACTATTAAAGGAAATCTTAATGACAATGATAATGTAGATGTGTACACTTTTAATATTGATTCCCAACGCAATATTGATATTTCTACATTAAATGAAAAACAGATTGGAATGACATGGACACTTTATCATGAGTCAGATCTACAAAACTACGTAGCATATGGACAAAATGATGGTAATATGATCAAAGGAAAATATGAAGCGAAACCAGGGAAATATTATTTATACGTCTACAAGTATGAAAATAAAAATGGATCGTATTCATTAAACGTAAAATAGATTTTATGCATAAAGGAACTCCAAAAATGAACTGTACTCCAATTGTTAGACGCAACTAACAATTGGGGTGCAGTTTTTTATGACCAAATCTCCTATCATTCTCGGAGATTGATTTGCAGCGTAAACATCTATTAAGTTGCTTTCATGATACGAAATCAACTGTATTATTACATTTTCTGTGAGTTACTTTGCACCTCACATCACGATTGCTCTCTCTACCCCCTAATATGCAATATTGCATATCAAAATGTATTGATAAAAATGTAAGCGCTTACTATAATAAGAGTATAAAGATAAAATCTTAACACAAAAAAAGAGGAGGAAATCATATGGCAATCGCAATGGCAGTTTTAAAATTTATCGGTGGAGTACTTCCATTCGTACAAGAGCTTTTAAAAGCATTTATGTAAGTTCATTATTCAGCAATTATTTATAAAAATTATCATACAAGTGATCTGTATATCAAAGATGAATTGATGTGCAGATCACTTGTGTGAGCAAAGTCCCTTTAGGTGAAGGGGCTTTTTTTGATTCCTAGATATATAGATTGCTGATAAGTGGGGGTATGTTAACTGATAACCGCCTATAAGGGATATACTCAGGAATTCCATAAAGGTATTCCCTTTGTGCTGTAGTAAGAAGTTCTCTCGTTTTTAACTTCCTATTCTCCTTTTTTTATAGAGTGGAACAATGGTCTTGCAATTTAACCTTAAAAAGCCCCTCTTACTTCTATGCTTGTTTCAAGAAAAAACATAAAATATAACAAAACCCACAAAGAGATTCTTCTCTGTGGGTTTTTGTCATTTCAAAGGAGCTTGGGGGAAGCTCGATTTGATTAATTTTATTTTTCTAACACATCTGAACGAACTAGTTTTAAATCATCTGTTTTAATTGCACCTGTTGAAGTAGATGATGGTTTAACTGTCGTAGCTGTATCCCAATACCCTCCACCTTGCCAGAACTGTGCGAAAGGTGAATTGATAGTTTTATTTACAACTCCAGCAACTACAGAACCTGGTTTTAAGCTATATTCAGCAGTAACTTGGTATAATGCAGCTGTAATTGTTCGATCTGAATCGTTAGTCAAACTAAATTTACGTGATACCGTTTGTTCTTCACTTAGAGAGATGCTTGTACCAAATGTACTTTGGAACTCATAACTTGCTCCAACTTCAAAAATATCTTCAATACCCACGCCAGCATTTACACCTACAGTGTGAGCAAATGATTGTGATTGTTCTTTCGTCATCCCTGTTTTGATGTCAAATGTTACTTCATATCCTGTATTTTTAGCTGGAATGGATGCTGATCCACCAGGGACTTTCTTAAGGTATTTCTTTTCAGTTAATTCAGCATCTTTTAGTGGATTAAATGGTGTCTTCGCTGAATAACCAATTGTTACAGCCTTTTCAGCGCCCCAATTATTGTCACCCCAAATGACTTGGATTCCAAGCTCATCTAAACTTTTCTTTCCAAATTCCTCTAGAATAGCTCTTTTTAAGCCACCTTCACCTTGGAAAAATTCTGGTAACCAAAATGAATCTTCAGCTTCACTTTTTTCGTAGTATTTAGATTGTAATATTTTTTGTACATCAGGATCATTTGGATCTTGCGCATATCGAGTTTGGAAAAAGTTTTCTAATGTTTCCAAAACAAGTCCTTTTACAAAAGCCTCTCCATAAGTGCTTCCAAAATACTCTTCTATTTGAGATTGACTATATCCCATGAATTGTAAATCATAATAAAATCTTGGTGGTGGATCCATATGCTTTAGCTCTTTATTTCTCCAATCCCCAATAATTTTGTTGTTATTTTTATAAAAATAATCTAAATATACATATTGAAGCGGTTTTGCGTCCTTAATATGAGGCGGTGTAACAGATGGAAAATTCGCTCTAATAATATTATTATTGATATAATTCGCATCAAATTCTTGATTTACAACGGAATTTTCTTCAGATACTTGTCCCTCTTTAAGATTTAATGATGGGTTTTCTTTTTCAACAGAAGTAATGGCACTAGAAGCTGAAGATACTGTACTTGCTTCTGCTTTTAAAGAAATAACTGGACTTGCTAGAACAGCAAATGCTAATGCTGCTGGAATTACTTTTTTCTTATAATTCATATTCTCTCTCCCTTTCTTTCATCATTTCTACAAGATTACAAAAATGAAATTATACTGTACATTGCTTATACTTTTTACTTCGGCTTAAAATAAAACTATTTCCACTACAGTTATCTTAGTATACAAATCTTTCAATTTACTTTCATAAATATTACAAAAGTCTTTCAACCGTATTATTTCTTTCATCAGGACGACCCAAAATACCAAATCCCCCTTGTACATTTCAACTAGCGATTTTGCAATAGCTAGTCTGGGTTCAGTGCTTCAGTAGCATAACCTTTGTCAAATCATAAGAAAAGCGATCCTTCCTATTGAAGAATCGCCCCCGATCTTTAAGCAATCTTTTTCAAAAGCTTTCGATTGAATAAGATATAGATTACTGTTTAAATGAAAAAAAGCATTTCTGACTTAACTAAAATGTGTCCCTATGACTATACTAACCTTAAGGAGATGCTACAATCTTAGTAGTACCTCTACTTATTATTTCTACACAAATAGGTTGTATACAAAGTTGAAATCTTGCTAGAAAAACCAACTTATTGGTGAAGTAACTGGGCCAAAAGTTGTTATAAAAACATCCACTATTGTTACAATATAATTACCATTCAAAAGAAACAACTACATATACATTCAGGAGGAGAAATACTTTGGAAATAGATAATATTAAAAATATCCTAAGAAAAAAAGCAACTATCTTTCAAACAGGTGGAAAAAGACCCGATTTATCTATAAATGAAAGTTGGATTGGAAAGATTCCTTATTCATTGCCAAATGAAACGTACCCAATCGACCGTTATCAAGACAAAATGTATGCGATCATGATGCTTAATTTAACTCAAATACCTTTTGTTCCAGAAGCATTAAAAGATATGAAAGTCATCGCAGTATTTCTTTCTCCAAACTATGATAAAGATTTGTCCAACTTATCAGGAAATTTTTGTATTAGAGAATATGATTCTTTAGAGGAATTAGTACCAAATGAAATGTCACTTACGTTTCCAAATTTAAAACCTTTTCCTTTAATACCAAAATTAGTAACCGATGAGTTTCCAAAATGGGATACGGATGATTTCCCTAATAACATGCAAGATAGAATTTTTGAACTTGAAAACACAATTGGAATTGACTACTACGAGGATATGTTTGAAGAAAATCGTTATATACACAAATTAGGAGGCTATGCTTGCTTTGCTCAATCAGGTATCCAATGGCCTGCGGATTATGAATTTATTTTTCAAATAACAGAAGATCCAAAAGCAAAGTTTGGGATTATTCATGGCGGCGGTATTTACTTTGCCAAAAATAGTAAAACAAATGATTGGATCGCACATTGTGATTTCTTGTAGGAATAGAATATGAAGGGACCACGTTTTTACTACCTAAAAAAAGAGGTGATTATGATTGAAAAAATTTTTAGTGGCATTCGTATATACTATATTAAGTCTATTAGTTTCAATGAATATACTTCAACTGTACTATAATCAAGATATTTGGAGAGAAGAAGATTATGTTAATGCTTTTATTCATAGCTTTATTAATGCTATGCAAATGACAGTTGTTGTTTTGTATATTGGAGTTCCTATAATTTTACTTGGGTGTGTTCTCGGAGAGTTATTATTTAGATATATCATTTTACCTAATAAACTACATTTTAGCATTTCTTTACTACTATACATCCTTCTAGGCACAGGAATTGTATTTGTATTTTGGATTGTACTAGGGGCAAATACAACGAACATATTTACTATTGAGATGATGCCATATATGGGGCTGACTGCTATTTGTTCTATTACATTTTTCGTGAGCAGAACCATGTATGAACGAAAATGATAAATCTATACCCATAACGAGTCAAAAACGCTATTCTTTTTGAAAAAATATACAGAAAAGATGACTTTGAATTTGCTGCACAACTAGGGATCATTTCTTACGTAAGGAAGGGGTATAAGGGGTTATATGAAGAGAATGAAAAATATAATGTTGTTAGTGGTATGTTTCTTATTTTTAAGTGGTTGTAATTATAAAAATGAAGATCAGATAAAAAAATATATAAAGAAAAAACATGGCATCGATGTTGTTGTAACAAATTGGGGCGCTAGGGGCGCTATAGATGCAGGGGATATGGGACATACATATCATACTGTTCAAGCAAAAAACAACAAAAATATGCAATTTCGAGTAGAGGTAGATGGTATCTTCTATTCAACAATCCAAGGTGATGAATACCAATATGGAAAAAATACATATGAGGAATATAAGAAATTCAAACCAATTTTAAGAGAGATTAAAAAGTTAGGCTACGAGGAATTTGAAAAAGAAAATGCTCTTCAGTATACACTTGAATATGATAATAAGGGAGGAAAACCAACTGATGAGTTGTTATTAACTTTAAAAACAAGTAACAAGATGGATTATAGTCAATTTGAATCGGCAGAATTAGATCGTTTATATGCTCTATTCCAACTCATTCAGAAGAGTAATAAGAAGATAACAGAACTTAAAATTAAGGATTATAATGGTGAAGATATAGGTTTCCCTTTTTATAATGTGCAAAAAGTTATAACGAAAGAAGAACTGCTCCTAAAAATGAAAAACACTTTAGACAGTTATTGGACATATTTGATTCAAACCCAAACAAAAGTAGTAGACAGATTAAAAGAAGTTCAAAGCGACCGTTTTGTATTTAAAGATATTACTTGTTCACATCCGAAAGATGGGGAGTGTCCGGGGTATAAAGTGAATTTAGTTATTAGTAGTACGGAATTTAAAAACGATCCCCCTTTAATTGAGGATTTGACAAAGGTGACCACTATCCTTAAAGAGGAACTATACAATAAAGAATTTACCATATGTTTAACCAACAAGGATGGAACAAGATATAAATCCTGGTTATCATCAGAAGAAATCAAACAAAGTAATAACATCGAAGAACTTGTAAAAAAACGGTATCCCGAGGAATAAATCTAAAGCACTTTTTACATTTGTTATTTGGTGTGAACGCATGATATAAGTTAGTAAAATAAATCATTTGTATTAATAGTGTAAGAGCATATTTTGAAATATGCTCTTTCTTTTTATGCATTTGCTAAGATCAATAACATGACTAAATCTACTTTTATGTATTGTCAAACGGAAAATAAATGAAATTCCCCTTTCAAAAGAACATAAGTTCGTATATAATAAGAACAAACGTTCCAATTCATAGGAGTGATTACTTTGTATGACTATTCTCTATTACCAAGCTGCCACTCCAACCGCGGAAACATATATGAGATGTTCGAATTCCATAACAAGATTAGCTCTACAATAAGATTTTCACCGATATTCTATTAACAATTGTTCTCTAGATATGAAACAAACAGCAAATATATTAACAATTACAGTGGATGGTAAAAATTCGATTCTGAGAGGTGTAAGTTACATGCAAGGGACTACACAACATGTTAGAAACACATGATTAGGAGGAAATAAAACATGAATAACGCAAATATGCCAAAAGATAGGAAAATGGTGAAATGGAGTCCGTTTTCTGCAATACCAGAACAATTTACTGGAATCCGCAAAATTATTGAAGAAAAAACGAAAATATCACGACCAGTATTAACAAAAGAGGCGAAAGAGAGAATTGAAAACAAGTTATTATGCTCATTCCTTTCAGAAGAAGAAATATTAATTACTTATTATGAGGATGGTCATCTACTTACAAACTATATAACTGTAGTTGGCATAGATCCTTTGAACAACTCTGTAATATGTACAGACGCATTTTATCATAAAATGACTTTTAAGTTTATTGACATTATTGATGTGCAAGAAATAAATGTTTGAAAATTCATACCTTTCTCTTCATATATGATATTATAAATATATATCACTTCATTTCGTTTACTAGGGGGATTATTTTAGTGTTTTGGAAAATATTTTTTCTTTGTGCTAGTTTAATATTGAATATATGTGCGTTTCCTGTCGCAATGTTTCTTGGTACAATGGCAACAGATGCTCCTGGAAGCGGTCTTACCGAATTTTCCATTGGATTCTTTATGATTCAGGGAATCCCTCTTATTTTACTCATCATTAGCATATTTTGTTTGGTAAGGAAGCCGAAAAGTAATCAGAAATCCAATTGAATGTATTGTAAAAACAATAAAAACTGTAAATAAAGGTTTACTCCTCATACATATATGTATTGCGCAATTCTATTTTCTAGTTATAGCATAAAAATAGGAATCAAGTGGTTCAGACTCAATTCTTGTGGTGAAATCATTTGCCAACAGAATACCTAGTAAAAGAATCCTGTTTTGTGCAGGGTTCTTTTACTTTGCCTTTAACATGAAGTGTAATACTATATAAGCCATCTTCCGTGTGGAACATCCTCTTTAATGTATATAAAGAAATTTATCGGAATAGGCCCAATATATATAAAGTTACACAAAAAATAATATTTGCTACAATTGTATTGATGTGTATCATTTGATATTTCGTTCATCGTACCCAAATATGCAATATTGCATATTAAAAAGTATTGATAAAATTGTAAGCGCTTACTATAATAAAAGCATAAGGATTAACCACATCTTAGCACCTACGAAAGAGGAGGAAATATTATGGCAATCGCAATGGCAGTTTTATCATTCTTAGGTGGAGTAATTCCATTAGTTCAAGAACTTTTAAAAGCATTTATGTAAGTTCATTATTCCGCAATTATTTATAAAAATTATCATACAAATGATCTGTATTGCAAAGATGAATTGTTATGCAGATCATTTGTATGAGCAAACGTCCCTTTAGATTAATTTGAAGGGACGTTTTTAGGTTTCTACATACTCAGAACTGTTAATAAGTGAAGTTATGTTAACTCAGAAAAGATCATTCAATACAACCGAAATCTTAGATAGAAAGATAGTGGTAGATTGACAGAATTATACCCACTTTATGTAAAGAACATACTACAAATAACCCTATCAAGTTCTAGGATTTAATCGAACCATTTGTCTCCATCAGTAATCCATTTACTGTTATGTAAATCAAAGCATGGATCATAATCATGAAAACTAAAGTAGGCAGGCATTTTAACGCTTGTACCACCTGCTTTATTCCAACACGCAGCAAACCATTCCACAATAGCTTCTGTTTCAATTTTAGATAGTTCCTCACCATTTTGATCATAAAACTCCCAAAATTCATCTGATTTTCCATCATAGTATTCTATATCTTCTATTAAATCGTGACTACCTGAAAAGATGCTGCTATCGCTCCCTTCATAAAAGACTTCACTTGCTCCCCCGTCCATGGAATACATTACAATGGACATTCCAAACCCCTGAACAAAAGCTGTGAAATCCAATAAATCTATCCCCTTATAATAATTAAAATGAATTGTCTCTTTTATATTTCGAATCAGATTATCGGAATGTTCTTCAAGACCCTTTTTTAAAGAACTTGTGTAATTTTCTATTGTAAACAAACGATTCACCCCATATTCTAATTAAATTTCCAATATATTCCCCTCATCTAATAATACAAAAATTAAGTATTAAAAATATGCACTACCTCGTCAAACATACTCTCCCATCCTTAGAAACAATCCCAATTGTATAACACATCTGAAAAGTCTAACCGAGCTAAGTCATCTTTATTAATAAAAAAGTTTGCAACACCTGAATCTCCCCACATAATTCCTAAATCATCATCTGTATCAATCTGTAAAAGCAGCGTATCATATTTGCTACCCTCATCTCGTGGATCATACTGTGTAAAGAACGGATACCCACCAATCCTATGTCCTATATTACTCATATGATCAACGTATAACTCCCATAACTCAACCGTTCTATCACCGTCTTGTACCTCTTTTTCTCCCTCAAAACCCACAAGGAACTCACTTCCGAATCGATAATCACAAGTTGTAACTGGCTGTAATCTTTCTTCAAATACAAGTTCCGCTTCCAAAGGAGAAATGAACTCTTCTTCATCTTCCCCAATATCATAGTTAAACTCAGTAACCAATTTGCTTTTGTCTTTGATAATATCTTGACGATATATAACTCTAAACCCTTCTTGGGTTGTAGGATTATCAAAATCCGCCCCAACTAGATCATCTGTAGCATCTACAAAGAATTGTAAGATGCCTTGTGTCGGCATGCTATCGATATGCGGCACATCTTCAAAATTAATTTGTGCCAGCAAACGCAATGCCTCCCCTTGTTTGTTTTTAGGCAGTTCCTCACCAATTAGCAAATAAGGATCTCCACCAATTTTACTCCCCCATAACTCTGTAGTCCCTACTTTACCTGTCATTTTTAGTGTGGGTTTTAATGATTTTAAAATATCCTCTTTATAGCTTTTTAATTGTTCTGGAATATATAACTCTATGTCTTTCATTTAGAATCCCCCCTGTTTTTATTTAAATGTTAACATAACAAAACATCTTATAGATATATTTCCTATGTGGTAGTTACATGACTAGCATTGTTTGCGTTTACAAATTGAGATTTTATTTAAAACGTGAAGGTGATTTTTAACCCAGCCTATTAAGAAAATAGACCGCACACCGTCTTCAACGAGCTGTATTACCCGGATTGTCCCAAAATTTCTATTAAGAGCTTTTAACCGTTTTTGTAAAGCTTGTATGTATGGTCCTCTATCATCAATTTTCAAGTCACGACCGGGATACGTTTCAAATCCCCCCTATTGGTGTAGCTGTTCTTAATTCTAATAGTTTATATTTGCGGTTGTAAAAATGCCGGAGGATTTCCATATTATTCTTCTCACTGCGAGCAAGTTCATTAGCTTTGAGTTGATATAATGTATCACGTACAGGTGTTTTACCGTACTGGGACAAGATTGGCGAATTCAATCCAAGGGTTCCAATATATTGTCCGAGTATTTCATCCACGACGTCGATGATGTTAGATTGCATGCTTTGATTTGGAATGAATACCTGGTCTTCACTAATACATGTGATATCAAAATCATACCCTGCCCACTTGTAATACTCCGTATAAATCCAGTTAAGAGTGTATGAAACGATTGCTATAACATTGACCTTGATCGCTTCTACATGATAATCGACTCCAACTTCATGGCTGGCTACCTTACGAAAGTAATCCAGTGACGTCATTCTAATATCTCGGGCTCTCCTATCAGTTGATGGACCTTGTCTTAACCTATATGATGTCTAGTATTTTTAAATCCAATTATCGAAAATAAGCTTATAACGCCTATGAAACCTTCTCAACACCATAAGCCTTGCGATGTATGTTAAGCATTCGCCTAATTATACATAGACAATCATCCAGTGTATACATGGCCAAATATACTATCGGGAAAACTAAAATTTAGATAAGGAGGAACATACATTGAATTACAGACAGATCCCCTATTACGGACCCTCTTCATTTCTTTATCCCTATTCCTACCTTAGACTGGTACCCGACCGAGTAGAAATACCTCAACAAATAGACGAATTGAAGAAAGAAATAGGACAATTGAGAAGAATGGTTTATGTTCTTCAAGTAATCCAACGACTATCCACACCATCCATCGTAAAAATTCCCTACACAAAAATGTATAACAACCAACCTGACTATGGTACGGTAACGATTAATGTTGGTTTACCTAATATTATAGTGGTGATCGAGCAGGAGTCGGGTGATCTAATAGCGGCTGGCTTTACAGGTGCTGACGGCAGAATTACATTCGAAAATGTCCCTGTAACACATTCTATGGGGGCTAGAAAGTACGCAATCGTTGAAGATTTAAAATACACTGGTATGGTGCATATTTCTTCAAGTCCTGGTAAAGTAGAAACGTACGATCTGCCAGTTAGTTTAAGATAGATCAATAGAATCAAGATCCACTCAGTTAAACAAATCAAACACAGGGATTCATTAATGTTGATGGGTCCTTTTTTATTTAATTACGATTGTCCCTATATCATGACAACACAAAGTTTACATGAACATGAAAAAGCCATCCTTGAAATGAAATGACCCCCAAAAGTTAGACAAATTATTTCATTAGGCAGCTTTCTGGGCATAAGCTCGGTATTGTACGAGGGCACTGAAAAACTCCCTCTAGTTCCACTTGGCGAGATATTCGACGATTCAATCGTCGAATATCTCGCCTTTTTAATTTATAATAGAGCGACTCTCAAGTTAAGTCCGTACATGGCCATTTACGATATTGTCGTGCCAAAAGATAATATGCTTCGTCAAATTAACGAACTGATGGATTTCTCATTCATTTTAGAGGAATTGAAAACAAAATATTGTTTAGATAATGGAAGAAATACGATTCCTCCAATTCGAATGTTTAAGTACTTATTGTTAAAAACCATTTTTGATATATCTGATGTAGACCTTGTCGAACGTTCAAAATATGACATGTCTTTCAAGTATTTTTTAGATATGGCGCCAGAAGATGACGTGATTGATTCAAGTTCACTCACAAAATTCCGTAGACTTCGTCTTCAGGACGTAAATTTATTAGATATGCTCATTGGAAAAACAGTTGAAATCGCACTCGAAAAGAACATTATCAAAAGTAAAACAATCATTGTGGACGCAACACATACCAAAGCACGTTATAACCAAAAATCACCGAAAGAATTTTTACAAGAGAAATCGAAACATACCCGCAAAGCAGTGTATCAATTCGATAAATCCATGAAAGAAAAATTTCCAAAGAAGAATACTTCTAATGAGGTAAAAGATGAAATAGCTTACTGTGAAAAATTAATTGCCATTATTGAAAACGAACCACAAATCGCTCATCTACCAATCGTAAAGGAAAAATTGAACGTGTTAAAAAAAGCTGTAGAAGATACGCAAGAACATCTAAATTATTCAACAGACACCGATGCACGAGTAGGACATAAAACAGCAGATAGTTCTTTCTTTGGTTATAAAACACATTTAGCAATTAGTGATGAACGTATTATTACAGCAGCAGTCGTTACAACAGGCGAAAAGTCAGATGGACATTATCTACAAGAACTGATTGAAAAAAGTAAAGTAACAGGAATGGAAGTTGAAACAGTTATCGCTGACACGGCTTATTCAGGGAAAAACAATTTACTTTATACAAAAGAACAAAGCATTCAATTGATAAGTCACAATGGTTGGTTTTTCGTTTGATGTTTTAAATATGACCACATCATCAATACAATCCATGGCAACAGTAAAATCTTCGTTTTGATATAATTCAAAAATCTTCCACATAGCAAAACTAATTTGCATAGCTAACCTATTTGAAGACCTCGAACCTGTATTTTCACGTGCTTCGTAAGTTTCCAAGCTAGGATAAGAATTTATATCCACTAGCCACCCCTCCTTTAAACCCCAAAGACAATTTTACAATTCCATTTATATAATGAATTTTCTATTTTCCGTTCAAGACTCTTGCTCTTAAACAGCAGTAACAAAACAAATTTTTTACCATATTATATCAATTTAAAACTACACTTTGTTATAAATTTCATTTTTCATCCTAAATCACCCAGTACTAACGAGCTTGTTAATTTCTTTTTTGTATACATTTCTATTACGTACAACAAAACTACGTAAATAACGAACATGGTGCGTTTACTTGTATTTAATGTTCAACTTAGGTTGTGTATCGTCTTTTCCATACATCCATTCAATCCGCTCAAAAACAAGTTTTTTAAAAGTCTCTCCTGTCATAAGAAGCAATATGGTTAGAAAATATACCCAATATTTTGAGAGAAATGGCACTAGAGCTTTACAAATTATTGAAAGCGAACAAATCTTAGCCTTTGAAGATGAAGTACAAGAACCTAATAGAATTTTAGGATACAAGATTTATTTTAATAATAGTGATGCTGAGACAAACACACCTTTAGATGAAGCGGATACAGGTGATTACAATATATCAATAGAAGATAAAACTTTGATAGAAATTGAACCACCTTTTTCTCAAGGGCAAGAAGATAATTCACAACGGACAAATAACCACAGAAGCGATCGACGTGCAACAAATCGAAATTATGAGAGAAAACAAAGGAGAAATAAAATTGTTGATGATGCGCAGAAATAATGGCGTTAAATATTGAAAAAGAAAAACTAATAGCAGCTAATCGTGCAGATTTGGCTGAACAGGTAGAACATGTTTCAGAAACATAGGGTGATGGTCTTGGATATGGTATCAAATCTTTCAAAATGGATGGAACTGAGATTTATATAGAAGTGAAGGGTTCTAGTGAAACAGTAAATAAAGGATTCCCCATTTCAAACTCTGAAGTAAAATTTCCAAGAGAATCTACAGAGCAATTCTATCTTTATCGCGTATACGATTTAAATAGTAATAAACCTAAATATTTCAAATTAAAGGGTCCTATAGAAGAACATTTCGATTTAATACAGACATAATATTTCGCAAAAATTAAGTGAGATCTCATAGTCCCTATTTTTTAACAAATTATAATTAAAACAGGGACTACCTATAATACGAATATAATAATTTTATAATGAATTTATTAAACATTATTATTAATTTTTAATTACTTTGTAACAATTCACATAATATCTTCTTTTTACTTTATATCTATACCAATTAACCAAATAGGCATACTTAAAACACTTTTAAACTCTTCAAATATATTCCTAGATTTTTCAAAATTTACTGTTCCATCACTTATCGCATTAGCAAGGTTTCCTGTTGCAGTTATATAAATAAATAAATCTACATCTTCATCTCGTTCAATTTGAATTACTTTTAATATATCTCGATAAGCTAGACTCCAGTTACCAAATTGAATTTCACCAAGAATAGTTGGAATTTGTTTTTTAAAGTCTAGATCCGTACCAATAGGTGTGTCTAAATTCATCTTTTTTGATAATTCATGCCAAAGCGATCGTTTATCTAGTTCTTTTTTCCATAACTCTTGCCCATCAAAAACAGCCCTTCTACCATAACATAAATTTCTAAAATTAACTAAATTATATTGATCATCAATGTGGGCAAAATCAAATCCACCTGTTTGTAAAGAATCAAAAAAAACACCTTCTTTAAATGTAACCTCATATTTAAATTTTAATTTTGATTTTTTAAATCTATTTCTAATCCCTTTATTTAGAGGAGTAGTTTCAATTCTTCCTTTATAATAGGGATTTTTTTTAGTTTTTTTGAACTCATAATTGAACTTTTGTTCAGTTACCTTTCCGTTAAGAGCTGACGTAATGGCCCCTTTTACATCAGTATAGTTCTCTAAAAATAAGTCGCTGTGTCGAAAATGTTCTTCATTAGCTATGTATAATTCACCCGAAGTTCTTTTTTTCCATTCTTCAGCTTGCTGTTTATCCATTTTCATTTGCATTATTTAACCTCAGTTCTTTTTAAAATAAATTTATCCAATCATCCAAAATAGTCACTTCACTAATCTTAGTATTATTTTTTTGTAGGATGCTGAACATGTTTGATTTTGAAAGTTTCTGGTGCCCCTAATCCGATAATCAATAATGGAGCGCTCAATTAATTATTTAATAGCAGCAAGTATTCAACGAGCATAAATCCTAATTATTAATTATAACAAATTTAATGCACTAATTAATAATTAGGATAATTTAATATTGTTAATTTATTTTTATTTTCTAAAAAAATAATTATTCAGAATACATCATGTTATCAAAATTGGTATCAATCTAAAACAAAAACCTTAGAAAATCTAATAACTGAGTTCTCTAAGATTTAATTACTAGATAGATCACTATTACTACCTTAGAAATATCTTTTCGTTTTAGGCCTTAGTCTGTTTTTCTTTTAGTCTGGATACATAAAGAAACAAGACGGTACATTAAGAATGTTTTTAATGTTATTTGGATACCTTTTTTCATTTGTGGATACTAACGAAGTATTTACAGAAGGAGATGGACTTGGTTTTGTTACACTCATTAATCCAAGAGATGCATCCACCCAATTCGAAGGAATTTACAAAAAAGGGGAATATCACTTAGTGGATAAATTTGTCCCTCAAATATTAGCGCTTATATATAAAAAAGGATTCGGAAGTCTCTAGTAAATTATTGTTCTTTCAATCTAGGTGCCAAGTAGACTTTGTTATATTAAGATGACTCCTATTTAAAGATTGATTTTCCAAACAAATCTCCAATCTCACACTAGGCAATCCACTTGCGTTTTCATATCAAATTGAATCGCATCCTTAATGACACAATCACATCGCCTTGGATTGAAGGTTTATTTTTCACCCTAAAAAAGGTACACTTTAATGTACACCTTCTTATACGAGTTTATCCGTGATTTACTCCCGAATCGGTTAAAAAACATACTTTAAACTAATCGTGTAATTCATTCAAATTCAAATTTGTTTCCTATGTAAATCGCTATATCTATAAAATTTTTTTAGCAAAAGAGGCTTTCCAAAAGAAAGCCTCTTTAATTACTCACTGCCACATCTATTATTTTTCATTCAATTCTATATCTTTCCTTACAAGCAGGGAACAGCACTCCACATGACTCAACTGTGAGAACAGTCTATCTTATATTGTCGCTTTCAACATTTTAATATTTGTTGAGTGTAATAGTAATTACCCATTTGACTATTACTTCCTCTTGGTCGCCAAATTAAAAGGATACAATTAACAATAACTTTTATTACTATATGGCATACCATTATATTCAAACACTAAAAATTATATTTGTTCCTCATTACTGTCCCCACTCTTACATCCAATCTTCAGAAATACAAATAGCCTGATTCTGTCTTGATACAGAATCAAGCTATTTATTTAAAACTTTCTATTTTATAGGAAGTACAACTCTCTTTATAAAAAAACATTCTAAATTCTTAAAGTAAACTTAGTTGTACCCAACCACCCTTCTCTTCCTCTTCTTTATTGATTTCTAAAATCCGTTTCCCCATTCGTTCTACCAATCCAACAACAAGTGCATTACCCATACAGAAATATCTATTTCTTTGAGGCATACCTGTATTTGTCCAATCCATAGGGAACCCATTCAACAATTCACATTCTACAGGAGTCAGATATCTCAAACGTCTAGTGTAAGGATCTTCAATCACATGAGAGCTTCTATTACATGTTCCTTCGCTAGTTAACATTGTACGACCCGGCTTGTCTAAATTATCTGGGAATGCCATTCCTCCCTCAGAATAAAAGTACTTATGCCCAGTTGCTTTTGATACTCTCTCTTCTTTTTTCGGACCTTTCAAATACTGAAGCTCTTCAAACTCTGTTCGACCTTTTTTATTCACCTTATCCGTTTTTAAATAGTAAGATTCAGCAGCTGGTCCAAAGTTATCATATGCTTTTTGAACAACTTCACCTAATGTTTCAGATGCTTCGGTTACTGGAAGAACTTCTTCAGTATATACTTGTCCATTCCTCATTATACCAGCGTTATAATATTCTGCTTTAAACGTATCCGACACTTCTACAATATCTTTTGGCAAAGTATATTGCCCTCTTTTTTTGTTCTCTAAAGGTGCTTCATGCACATTAAATATTGGTGCAAAAAATCCATTTTTATATAAGATTTCTAACGATTCAGTCCCATTTTGAGCAGAAGTAAAATGCGATTCGTTTAAATAAGCAAAAATAAATATTCTTCTTCTTCTTTGCGAAAATCCATAATCCGCAGCATTAATCACTCGCCACTCTACCGTATAACCCGCATCTCGGAAGCTTGCTAACATAATAGAAAAATCACGACCTCTTTGTTTCGCAGGTGATTTCAATAATCGGTCCACATTCTCTAATAAAACAAACTTAGGCTTGCGATTATTAACAATGTTCATAATTTCCCAAAAAAGAACGCCTTTTTTTCCTTGTATCCCTTTTTCGTTCGATAAAGTACGTGCTACAGAATAGTCCTGACAAGGAAAACCTCCTACTAACAAATCGTGCTCAGGTACATCATGCCAAACTTTAGCTATATCTTCATTTACATGTATTCCTTTATTTTCAAAGCGAGTTGCATAACAATTATATGCATGTTGTGCTTTAGTAGACGGTTCCCACTGATTTCCCCAAAGAACCTCAAAGTCTTCATTTGCTTCAAGACCTAACCTAAAACCTCCTACTCCCGCAAAAAGTTCTACTACTTTCATCATAAATACACGAACATCCTTTCGGTATTTTATTTACCTATGCTTCATTATAATAAAAAGTAAGAAAAAGATCAACTACAACATTATACAAATAAAGAATTCTATAACTTTTTCTTACATTGTGCCTATAAAAACACTCTAGTACTTTGCTTAAAACATTATAAACTAAACAAAGTTACTTGAAAAGATCCCAAACAAAAATTTTTGTAGGAATGAAATTCCTTTTTACGTTATTCATATTGAATTTGTATAAAATTGAAAAATAGCTTTTATTATATCCTAGCTTTATATGTAATATTTTCACTCTCCGAAGAAAAATCACAAAGTAACTGCAGTCTCTACACACTATACAAAACAGCAATATATTCAAGGAGGAGTTCTACTATGGAATACACTACAATAGAAGAATTAATGTTGAAAGCAAAAGAAGCTGAGGGAAAAACATTTGGCGAGATTGACTCCACTAACAGGCTTGCAAACGCTAAGTCAAAAGGTGGCCTTGGTCAAGTAGTAGAAGAAAGTTTTTTCGGATATGAAATAAACTCAAATGCAGAAGCAGACTTTGCAAATCTTGGTATTGAGCTAAAAGTTACACCATTTAAACGCAATAAAAACGGGACTTTATCTGCCAAAGAACGTTTAGTATTAAATATTATCAACTATATGGAAGAAGTTCATACACACTTTGAAACATCAAGCTTTTGGAAAAAGAACGAAAAATTATTACTTATGTTTTATGAGTGGGTAGCGGATGTAGATCGTAAAGATTACCACATTACAAAAAGCCTGCTTTTCACATATCCTGAAGCTGATTTGGAAATAATTAAACAAGATTGGGAAACAATTGTAACTAAGATTCACTCTGGAAAAGCCCATGAATTATCCGAAGGGGATACAAACTATTTAGGTGCTTGTACAAAAGGATCGAATAAAAATTCTCTTCGCACACAACCTTATTCCGAAACACCCGCGATGCAACGAGCTTTTTCATTAAAGCCATCTTATATGACAGCATTAGTACGTAGGTACATTCAAAATGAGGAGCTTATAAGTTTTACAAATGCAAATGAACTAAAAAGCAAGTCTTTAGAAGACATTCTATACTCTAAATTTGCACCGTACATAGGACTGACAGATAAAGAAATTGCTCAAAAACTATCGGTAGATTATAAACCGGGCTCTAAAAGTTTTGTTCCATCACTAGTAAGTTCTTTACTAGGTATTAAAGGAACACATCTTGATAATATTGAAGAGTTTGCAAAAGCAAATATACAATTTAAAACAATTCGTTTAGAACCAAACGGTATCCCTAAAGAAAGTATGTCGTTTGAGACAATCGATTTTAATCAATGGACGAATGAAACATGGGAAGAAAGTTATTTACGTGAAAGATTTTATGAAACAAAGTTTTTATTTGTTGTTTTTGAATTTAAACAAACAAAAAAGGAAAATCCAGAACGTGAACTTTATTTAAAAGGAATCAAACTTTGGAACATGCCTGTCCGTACGATAGAAACCGAAATAAAACAACTATGGCAAGAAGTTAACAAGATATTAAAAGAAGGAATTCAAATTCAATACCAGAAACGTGGCACTAAAATGGTCGAAACAAATAATTTGCCAAAGAGCAACTTCAACGGCGTTACACACATACGCCCAAAAGCTAAAGACGGTTCAGATAAAATAACACTCCCTGATGGACAAAAAATCACGAAACAATGTTATTGGTTAAATAATACTTACATAGCTAGTATTATTAATGACGATAACAAATAACTTTTCCTTAAAACAAAAACAATACTCCTTTTTATTCAGCGTACAGTTAAATAAGAAGGAGTATTGCTTATCTTTTTATATTATGTTCTTAATCTAACGCTCATAAAGATAGCTTTTTAACAACATAAAATGCAAATAAGTATTAGCATTACTCTATTTTTCTACTTTAGCATCCATTCTAAAATAAGACATTCATTCACCTGCAATATCCACCAATAACTCTACAACACCTTGGCATTCCACTTCACCAATCAACACATTCATACTCTCTAATACTTCCTTCGTATCCGACCAATCACCAATATTACTCGTACTCGTATAAATTCTTGTATAAGATGCATCTGGATTTTTAGCTCGTGCACTTATTTTCATGCCTTTGCTTTCAAGTTTTGTGAGTAACGCGATTCTTTTATAAGATTCAAGTGGACCTACTTCTATGTCGAATGGTAAATTTCAAATTTATCTACCCTCACTATTTTAAAAGGATTAACACGATTTAACTTACTATGTAACCTGTTAAACAAAAAAATGATAGAATTCCAAAGTTCTAGTCCATTGTTTTAAGTAGCGTCCTTGTCATTATGTCTTATCAGAAAACTTATCTAGTTCCATTCTAGTTGTTGAATTTTATAGCACAACTATTTTATCGTTATGTTTATTTATTAAAAAAATAACTCAATAAACATCAAAAATGGCCCCAGTGTAATACCGAAACCATCTTTTAACCGCATAAAATTACAGATATATATATCCATTTTAATTTTCCGCCATATAAGTCGCTGCTATGCCGAATACACCATGACCGCTTCTTGCTTTCTCCTTTTGTTTTAACCCTTGCATGTGGCAGAAATAGGAACTGACCGCTTCTATGCATGGCCACATGCTCTCGCCCACCTAAAAAAAGAGGGGTTTTATGTCAATTTTTCAATTTGTATTTATATAGTATCCACTTATAATGTACAATTCAAGAATATTCCTAATTAGATAGATAAACTAAAATCATGTGCAGATCTATTATTGAAAATTTCAAATTCAAGAATCTGGATAATGAGTGTCTCTCCCCATTCATCCCTTGGAATTATTTTATAATTTTTTAAATACTTGATTCCTGAATCGATTCCCAAATACTCATCAACTTTTACTTTGCCTAGAAATGTTGTAAAGTAGTTTCTGAAAATTAAATCCTCCGATATATAAAAACTTTTTACCTTAAAACCCTTCTTTGCTAATTCTTGAGGGTATGCATCGTTCATTAAAACCCTACTTAACGGATCAATGATAATAATCCAATTGTTAGCATATCCTACTCCAATACTATTTCCCATAGAAACAGATGAGATATCTTCAAAATATACATCAGTTTGTCCTAACTCAAACACATCTGGAATCACATTTTCAATCTCGTTTTCATCTGCATAAACAGCCATTACACCAATATTCCAAGACATTTTTCACCTCTAAATTCATCTGATTTTTTTGTTCACCTTAACTTGCTCTTATTCATTAGATTACAGTTCTGTATAACTCTTATTATAAAGTGAAACTTCCATTAATAAGGGCTTTGTTTTTTAATTCAGACCATCAATGTTACAATTTTTTACCCAGCATACAAATAGCTGGAATACATAATAACATTACTCTCCCGCTATCTCCACCAAACTCTGTATAACAATCTGACATCCCTCATTATCAAATAATTCATTCATACTCTCTAATACTTCTTTCGTATCCGACCAATCACTAACATTACTTGTACTCGTATAAATCCTTGTATAAGATGCATCCGGATTTTTAGCCCGTGTGCTTATTTTCATTCCTTTATCTTCGAGTTTTGTAAGTAACGCGATTCTTTTATAAGATTCAAGTGGGCCTACTTCTATGATGAACTTTAATCTATTGTCTTTTAGGCGTTCAAACCACATAATCACGCAATTGTTTAACCACCAATTCCATTGCGGTACTCCAAATTGTTCTTCAAGTAACCGGAATTCTGGCATAATAAACGATGGCAGTCTATGATGAATGTTATAGCATTCTTCTTGTAGATTATGTTGTGTAACAAATAATTGAAATGCAGCAGCTAAGGTAACCTTGTCAACTTGACCACTTGGGATGTGACTAGAATCAAAGGTTTCGGTTTCCGCAATATCTTCCTCGTATACGATACTTGTTATCGCCTCAGTTATTGATGAAATTACTTTATTAAAACTATTGCTGTTATACATTTTGTTCATTTTACGAAGTATTTCATCTTTATCTGTCCAATTGTGAATTTCTTCATTTGCAGCATAGATTCTCGTATACATAGATCCAGCTTCTTTCGATTTTCCTTTAATAGGTATCCCATTCTCTTCTAATTTGTTTAATAGCTGTAATCTTTTTTCATACTCTAATGGACCTACTTCAATAATGAATTTCATCCGGTCTTCTGCTTTTTTCTCAAACCATATAATCAGAGCATTATTCAACCACCAGTCCCCTTTTGGTATTCCTAGAACATTATCAAGCTGTCTCCATTCAGGGAAAATAAAAGAAGGGATGCGAATATGTTCACGATAACAATTACTTGAGATTTCATTTTGATGAACAAATTGTAAGAATGCTTCTCTCATTACACTATTTCCTATTTCGTATACAAAATCAATCGTTTCTGCATGAGCCGTATATATTTTACGGAAAGATTCACGTTCCTCTAAAGTTAAACGATCCATGATATTTGATATTTTACTAACGGCAGACTTTCCTAATGTCTTTCCTGAATTACCCACAAACAGAAAGTCAATTGCCTCTTTATGCTTTTTGTACACATTCATTGCCAGTTCAACATCTTCTTCGTCTCGAATCAGTTCGCCTTCTAATACATCTAAATAGTAATAAAGAAAATCTTGAATCGAATTACAAATATAGGTACTGTTAATTTCTAAATATGCTTTTAATATGTTTAATATATCTCCATAGTCTAAAATAAAATAATCTGAATGACTTGGAGCAATACCATCCAAGCTTAAAAATATGGGGACAATCGTATAACCTTCGTATGTATCATGAACAAATTTTAAGTAGTTTTGTAGTTGCCCATCTGATTCTGACGACTTATATTTATTTTCAATCAAGATTACGATTTTCTGCGACTCTGATACAGCTAAAATATCAATACGTTTATTATCCGTTGTCTGCACTTCACGAAGAACTTCCAAATCATGTAGCGCCTGTCTATGTAACTTAATAAAGTCATATTTACCAATTAACCTTTCATTCTCTGCCTTTACAAATACTTTAGAGAGTAACTTGCTTATAAAAAAAGCACCCAAATTATGATTACCATTTGGATCATGTAGCCAAGAAATGATGTTCGAATGACGAATTTCAAATTTATCGACCCTTAATATTTTAAAAGGATTGAAACGATTCAACTTACTGTGCAGCTTCTCAAACTCAAATGAATGATCTAAAAGTGATAAAACCTCAAAATTATAGTCCATATTTGGCACCACCATTATGTATTGTTGAATGTATCTATCCTCATTTTATCTAAATTCCTTACTAGCACAAGAATAACAAACACGTTCTTTAAAACGATGTTCAGGAGGAACTGTTCTACCACAACAATGACTAGAATTAGGAAAAGAGAGTTACTTGAAACAAACCCTTTTATAAAGAGAAGAGCATGTATACAATACAGTTATGAAGAATAAAGCAAAGTTCACAAGGGCTAATATAACTACTGTTACTGAACGTTATATTTATTCGGTCAGAAATGGACAAAAGGCACTATATGGATGGCCGCCTGCTAATTCTGAAATATTTAAGGGGTGTTTAGATGAGTAATAGAGCAAAACTATCTGCTAAGAAAGCATTACATATTGCACAAGAATACTTGAATGAACGTAATAAAAACTACCTTCCGCGGACAATAAATAACGATATAAACCAATCAGTTCAGTTTTATGATAAGTTTTTTGCAATTGATGGTTGCGCATGGCTTGTTGAGCTAGACTTTAAAGATTTTGATAAGTTCATTGTTATTTCTGATGAAAAAGAAGCCATTGCGTTTTTAATAATAGGAGTTAATAAAAATAAAATACTCAATATACACACTAAATTAAATACAGATAGATTGATCCGAATTTCCCAAGATTACAATGTTGAAAATCACTTAGAAGGAATGATTTATACAAATACCGGAGAGTCAATAACTTTTTATGAACGTTACGATGGTTTTGATGGTTATGCTTGGCACGTTAACACGAAAGTACCACCTTCGCCCTTTGGTGATGGTGATGATGTAGACCTTGTTATTTCTGATGAAAAAGCATGCGTCGAGTATATGTATGACCCATCAGGATACCCTATAACCCCACATTTACGATGATGACGATGATTAATCAATTAAAATGCATGATAAACATGAATTTAATCATGGTGAAATAAAACAATATCGACCATGATTATGAGCAGGAAACAGCTTAAAAACAACCAATAAGTGGTAATTACAATAAAAATGATATTTTATTTCTTAATCATGAATTATATGATGAAAAACACCTCTACTTACAAAGCTGCCTTACAAATAAATAAAACGATATCGACCGCTTTTACCAATATATCGGCGCTTTTCAAAATATATCGACCGTTCTTTGAAATATATTGGCGATTCGACATGAAATAAAGATCTCCCAATAAATTTCGTCATACAAATGAGACTATCCCTAAAGGATAGCCTCCATTTTGCTAGACTTAGTAGTTATCTATCACACCCGGAATAACACATTCCTTAATCAACTCCCACCTATCACGAGGGTTAACAATAAATTCTGATGCAATCGCCACAACGAGGTCTTTTTCCGGAATACAACAAATAACATTCCCACCATCACCCCGTGCTAAGTACGCAAAAATCCCGTCCTCTTCATGTACCCACCATAAATAACCGTAATGATTTGGGTTTATCATTGTTGATTCGTCAATCCATGTCTTGGAAATAACCTGATTGTTGTCCCAAATACCACCGTTCAAATATAGAAGACCAAAACGGGCCATGTCACGGGGAGTTAGCGTAAGCCCCCATCCGCCAGTGGAGTTACCGTTTGGATCTTCCACCCACCCTTTCACATTTTTCCCGAATAAGTCTTCAAATCCAAATGATTTCATTTTATAATCTGGGATTTCTTTCATGCCGATAGGTTTAAATAGGCGTTCGTTGGCAAACTCACGAGCGCTTTTTCCTGTACTACGCGTGATGATGGCTGAAAGCAGATGTGCTCCTGCGGTGGAATATTTAAAATCGCCAAGTTTTCCTTTTTCGCCTAGCATATCGAGAGTATATGTTACCCAGTCTGGTTGTTGGCACAACTTGTCTAATGGTTCATGCCAGTCCTCAAATGGATATGGTGCTGTCATGGTGAGAAGGTGGCGTATGGTGATTTCCTGCTTTTGGGCAGCATTGAAAACATATTCAGGGAAAAAATCTAGCACTTTCTGATCTACATTTTGAATATATCCTGCATCTATAGCAATCCCAATAAGGGCAGAAATAATACTTTTCGTTACAGACGCCACATGATGCGTATCATCCGGACCGTAACCATTATAATATTTTTCATAGGCAATATATCCTTTTCTCACAACAACAATGCCGTTTATATTGCTGTGATCGGATTTTATCATAGATTCAAGCGCTGAAAGTTTTTCAGGGTTCATTCTCAAGGTTGCCGGATCTGCAGTTTGCCATTTTGTAGGTGGCAAGTCATTTCTTTTCATGATAGATACCTCCTGTTTTATTTAGCGACCGCTGCTATTTTTTCTTTACTGGAAAATACACCTCTGTCACAATATCTTCAGGAACGGCGGCTTGATTAGGGTCGGTTACATATACTTCATATGGCGGGTGTATCAATTCATATCCTTCCTTTTCAATCCATTCCATCAAGTTAGCATATACCGATGTCAATTCTGGATATGCCCCCTTTAAAACAGACTTTGCACAAAGGCCTCCTGGCAAATCTCTCGTTCCTTTTACAGCCTCTTCTATAGGGACGGCAAACTCCGTATCATTGCCGGCAGGATTGTATTCAGAGTTGTAATAAATAGTCATTGGCATACCAAGCAAAGTGAGCTTTTCTCTAGCAATCTTTTCATATAGCCTGTTAAAATATTTTCCATATCCCGCAGCATAGTCATCACTACTCATCATCTGACGCATAGAAAGGATATTCATTGGCTGTGTTTCAACAAGTTGTACTTCTATATTGTCAAGGTATGACATAATTGGTATGCCTTTCTCTAGATTGAGAATGTCATTACTCATTTGGTTTAAGGTATATGCAAAAGCATTTAGCTTTTCCTGTATTTCCTTTCTTTTACGATTAAGAGCAGAAAACAGTTTCTCTTCTGACTGATCCTCTTCCAATTCCAAAATGACCTTAATTTCTTCCAGAGAAAAATGATAGGATTTTAAACGGTTGATAAAGAGCATCTTTTTTAGTTGCCTGATGGAATAATACCTATAACCATTTTCAGGGTTAATCTCATCAGGATGAATTAATCCAATTTCATCATAATATCGAAGGGTTTTTGTCGATACTTCGCATATCTTTGAAAATTCTCCAATCGATAGCAAGAGACCACCTCCATTCTTCATATTTTTATACGGACTAAATGCTTTGTTCTATTCTTTTATACACTTTACCCTAAGGGGAAAGTCAACTGGAATAATAATCAGATATATTCCTGGGATCTAAGCTTCCATATCAACCAATAAAACAATATCGACCATTCTTACCAATATATTGGCGCTTTTCAAAATATATCAACCGTTCTTTGAAATATATCGGCGATTGGACACAGAATAAGGACCCTCCGACAAATTTCACCACATAAAAGAGACTATCCCTCAAGGACAGCCTCCTTCTAACTAAGCTTTTACACAAAATAAGCCCGCTGGAATCACCCTATCCGGAACCTGCTCAGCAATCGCCTCTCCAATTTTCAAGCTCGCTGTTGCAGCTGGGGACGGGGCATTGCAGATGTGCATGGAGTTGATACCTGGAATAATACAAAAGTCATCTACCA
Source organism: Bacillus bruguierae (assembly GCF_037104725.1). NCBI lineage: Bacteria > Bacillati > Bacillota > Bacilli > Caryophanales > Bacillaceae > Bacillus > Bacillus bruguierae. The sequence goes on from NZ_JBAWSX010000018.1 coordinate 82,274, forward strand.
TGTTTCCGTTAGAGAGAATCGCCTGCGCCCTTACCCCCGCATGAGTTGGAACAATATCCTTCTCTGTGAGTTCTGGGATTAGACGCTGTAAGCTTTTGAGAAAAGATTGTTTACTGAAAGAGCGGATCATTTCTTTCATGCCTTCTTTCATGTTTGGCATGGCCATTTTCCAAAAGCCGGTGTAAGTCATGGTTTCGATAAAGTCTTTTAGGTCAAAGTCTTTTTTTGTGTAGCCTTCTCGTTTGAAGCTTAAGACGGCATTGGGGCCTGCGTGTACGTCTCCGTTTATCATTCTTGTAAAATGCACACCTAAGAACGGAAAGTCCGGATTGGGTACGGGATAGATTAAGTGTTTCACGAGATGGCGTCGTTCTGGAATGAGTTCGTAATATTCGCCTCGAAATGGGACGATTTTCATATCTGTTAATATTCCTGCTTTTTTGGCGATTCGATCGCTGTGTAAGCCAGCGCAGTTAATGAGAAATTTCGTTACAAATACGCCTTGGTTTGTTTCGATTGTAACAACGTCCTTTTTTTCAGAGATATGCTTTGCTTTTGTTCCTAGGTGCACTTCTCCACCGTTTTTCTCAATGAAGCGGGCAAATGCATAGCTGACTCCTTTGTAATCGGCAATGCCGCAAGACGGAACGCGAATTGCGCCTAGTCCTTTAACATGGGGCTCGATTTCGGATAATTCTTCTGGACTAATTTTCGAAATGTCTAGGTCGTTTTGCAGGCCTCTTTCATATAGGTTCTGCAGGAGCGGAAGTTCTTCTCTTTCTGTCGCGACAATGACCTTTCCGCACATGTCATAGGCAATTCCGTTTTCTTTACAGAACTGCACCATTGCAGCATTTCCTTCTTTCGCAAATTTTGCTTTGAAGCTGCCTGGTTTATAGTAAATGCCGGAATGGATGACACCGCTATTATGTCCCGTTTGGTGATGGGCAAGTTCATTTTCTTTTTCAATGATTGCGATTTTGGCATGAGGGAATTTTTTCGTTAAGGCCATCCCTGTTGACAGCCCGACAATTCCTCCGCCGATAATGATAAAATCGTACATGTTGTTATCCCTCCTAAAAAAATATCTATGTATATCATGAAAGGCAGGCCTTGTTTCAAGACCCGCCATGCAGATTATGATTTGGAAAAGCAGCCTCGTTGGCGCATTAACTCTCGGTATAAATCTTTATTTTTCTCAAAAGGAGCTCGCCCGTGCATCCAAAATAGGTTATTTAAAAGAACTAAATCACCAACTGGTAATTTTAATGCATGTGTTGCTGGAGAGTTTTCGACTGAGTGTGATAGCTCTTTCAGATAGTTTGCTTGTTCAATGTTATCAGGGTAAGCAAATTGATCAATAAAGCAAATACACGGCGCATTATTTACATCAAAAAATGTTTCACGGTGTACGATTTCTTGGGCATTTTTACTTGGAGGTGCTTTGTATGTGATTTTGACAGATGCTAGTGGATGGTTTCGAAATGTATCAAGCTCTTCCCAATCATCTAAATGAAGTAAACGTGATTCACCGCCTACTGCATTTTTTTCCTCTATTTTCATCATTAGCAGCCAATCTGTCGGTTCGTCAACAAATGTTCCGTCTGTATGAAGCGTAAATAATCGATACGCTTGGCGCAGATAAGAATCGCTGCTGTCTGTATCTTTCACGTTAAATCTCGCATAGTACGTTCCTGTCATGGCGTCAAAGTTAGGCGTGCCAATGAAATGCGTTAATGCCGTTGCAAATTTCACATAGTCTTCTGCCGCTGTCGTTTCACCCTGGACACCAATTGTAAATCCGCCCGTTTCGCGGTCATGAATAATCCCGCGAACATTCTCCATAAAAGATGTACCAAAGATTTTTTTCATTTGATCAGCAAGAATAAAGCGGGAATAAGGAATGTATTGCAATGATTGCTCAGAATGTTCTTTGACCTCTTCGAAAAACTGCCCAAGCAATTGCTGATTTAACACAATATGATACAAACGTTTATGTTCTGGATGAGGCATAATTTCATACCCCTCATATTTCTTTGCGAATTTCATGTTCATTTTTTGTTCCGTGATCATTGAAATCTTCCTCCTTAGTCTGGATAAACTAAAAAGCCAGTCATACGCATCTACAATATATACATTGTAGAAACGTACAACTGGCTTAAAATTACGAGTGTCTTTAATCTCTTAAAGTACAATAATAATAGACAGTTTTTCTATTCAACTATGTGCAAATCAGAAAGTGAAGATCGGATGTAGAGAAGGCTCATTTCTCGTATGGATCTTATCACTCCATAATTAAATGTTAATTCAAAATTTTCTGAATGTCAATGTGTTTTTATTATTTTTCGTAGAGATAATAGAGAATGGTATTTGTTACATATAATTTAAAAGTTGTGAATTAACGTAACCTCGCATTATTCTTGCAACTTTTATCTAATTAAAACTACACCTCTGCACTTAATAACTTGTAATCATTATCAAAACAAGCATGTATCCTATGTCCTCCAAATAAATCTCCATCATGATATTCACAGTATATATCATTTTCTCTAATTTCGATGTCATAGAGAGTAATTGCTTTTTCAAATTCTTCTTTAGTTACATCATATTCTCCTGCATCTACAGCATCCCAATTTAAATGTTCATCATTCTCGTCATACTCAGGCCAAAAATCATTTTTGTAATCAATCAATTTCTCTGCTATGGCTACTTTAGCCTTTTTATCAAATTCTTCTCTGCATAAAAAAAGCTTCTCTGCTCTTTTAATCATTTCATTAACATCTACATATTCATTTCTCATGTCCAATTGCCAATGTATTTTCCCCTTATTTTGCTCATATACTTTACAAGCCTCATTAAAGGTAAACACTCCAATCAATTCACTTTGTATTGATTTTTCCATCTCCTAATTTCCTTTCTATTAATATATAGTCCTCCATTGATTACATTGACATTTTCTTGCTTTTTTATCTCTAATTCGTTATAGAAATGAATCACTCCTTCTTAAACTAAACTACACGTTAATTTAGGAAAAACCTTCACAATCTCTTCTAAGCTATTACATAGAAATCTTATTTTTTATAAGGTATTGTTCAACAATCTAGCTCGATAGTTGAAGAAGAAGAATACAATACGCTCATATCATTCTGGGAAAATTGTACGCTAAGGACTACAAAACCTTATCATTACAGCGACCAAGTAAAAAAGCGCCCTATAAACAGGGCGCTTCCACTTTTAATTAATGACTAATATTAGCACTTGGGTATAATGTTGTTCCTCCAATTGAAACTTTCATTTCATTTGTTAATGGAACATTTTGTTCATTAATAATTGTTCTCCACCATTCCCATGCAAGACCTGTACATTCTCTTGCTACGACTTTTACAT
>NZ_JBAWSX010000019.1:0-81478 GCF_037104725.1 Bacillus bruguierae
CCTTCGCTGTCTACATACAATTCGCTTTGACTGTAATCTAGTCCAATTACTTCGTCAGCAGTCACTAATTCTACTTGTTTTTCATTTGGACAAAAATAATCAACAGAAAGAGAAACAACATATTTTGATCCTTCTCGCTTAATTGTTGCTTTTTTAATGATTCCATCAATCGGTAACTCTCGATGTAGATGAATAGAAATCCCTTCTTGAAACTTTGAAATACATAAAAAATAAGAACCATTTTCTTGTGTAACTTTTATGTTTCCGTTAGTTTGATTCGTAGTATAGCTTAATTTCCCCTGTTTTTTACTATGGAATTTAGGCATACCTTTTATGTCTTGCAACGTAGGAACATAACCGATTGTTTGCATCTTTTTACGAACCGACTTTTTATATTGAATAGGTTGTTTCGCGTAGGTTTCATTATATTTTTTAATGGCTGCCTGGAATCTCATTTTTGCGTCATTATAAACGAAAGAATCATTACTTTTATCTAAGTAATCATATTTGGCCGTGATCGTTGTATAATTTGGAACTTTATAACGAATACATCCACTTTCAAAACCGATAGATTCTAAATATTCATACAAACCAGAGACATATTCGTTATACACTTTTCGTTCACATCCAAACGATTTTTCTAATTTCGTTACTTGTTCAGGTGTGGGAAAAATAGCGTATCGAAATGCATAGGTAGACCATCCATCCGGTAACGACTTTTTTGTTCCTTTTATATGCACACCCTCTTTTGTGGTTGCCATATACCTTCTCCTTTCTTTCGTATTTTCATATTTATTATATCGCATAGTCTCAAAAGTACATACAAAGAACATATATAGGCTGTCGCCTATCGAAAATTCATCCCCCACCTACTCGCTGGGCTACGCCCTTCTCGCTCCTTGAGGAAGGGGACTTCTTTTCGGTAAATATGTTAAAAGAAAAAACCGCCTGTTTTAACAGGCGGTTTCTCTTCACGTAATGGAGCTCAACTCTTCTTACAACTTTCCATTTCCTCAAAAATTCACTTAATATCCGCAATATAATTATATTGAATCACTTCAAAGAAAGGAGTTCAACCCATAACCTTGTTTAGACCGGATATCCGCCTGTTGGCGGTGGCCAAGCACTAAATAATCTACGAATCAGTACGATTTCTCCTAAATGGTAGGAATTGTGAGATGCAATATTGCGTAGCACACCGCCCGGGGTTTCACCAGGCCAGCTCTCCAATGGTTTGTCCAATTGAACATTTTGGGCAACCGTGCATGCCTGTTCAATCCCCTGAAGAAAATACTGAATAGTCTGTTTCCACTCTTCCTCACTGCCAGGGCATTCTTCTTCAGGCCAGCTCTCTCTCACATGGACAGGCAGTACAGGTTTTTCGTCCTGAGCGGCTAATAAGAGAAAATCTTGCCAGTAGGTCATGTGTTTCACTAATTGATAAATAGAATAAGGCAGTTCCTCTCTGCGTTTCCCTGCAAGAGCCACGTCTATATCCGACAAAGCATTCTTGATGGGAAGATGTCCTCGTTCTCCTTTTAACGATTTTACTAATGCCTCGCTAAACGCTGTATTTGATTGCTCCATAATAACCGACTCCCATGCTGTTTTATTTTTTTAATTTGCGGATTTTATTGTTCCGCTCCCTTTATTCGCGCTAAATATATTATTATAGAAGATTTATGACCATTACGGGAAAATAAAACGAGAAAAAAATAACAAGAATCATCGACTTCTTAACGTACAATTTTCTTGTTTTGTTCGGATCAAGACTATATTTTAAATTATTCTACTATTTGAAATGGCTTTGTTTGAGTTACTTTCATCATTTTCATACGAGCAAATCTCTCATCTAAATTATTTTCAAGTACCCATTCATGATGCGTTTCTGCGACCATCGGCTTATTATCAACAGAAATACCTTCCCATTCAAAATCTACGGAAACACTTATTGTATTATCTGCATTTTCTGTAACTGAGAGATTTTTCGGATAATGTCCGCTTTCCTTCACTTGACTCGGAGCGGTTGATAACCATTCGTTAAATCCTTTTAATGTATCGATTTTAGAAGCTGTACTTAAATTCAATTCAAATGGTTCTGCTAGTAGTTCTTTGAATTTGTCACCGTTCACAGATGCTGTTTCCATTAAATATAACCAATAATGCATAAATGATTTTGCTCTATTGTCTGCATAGGCAGGTGTAAATTCTGGATTTTCTACAGTACCGATTGGCTCTAAATGGACCTTTGTAAAAAGAGGCAAGTCGTTCTCTCTAAGTTTCAGGATTGTTGAATAATGAATTCTATAGCTGTATCTACTATCATCTGGGCGTATATTTTGATAAAGAATATCTGCTTCTAATGAAAGCTCCTCATCGTTCAACTGTTTGATTGATGCGTTTTCAACATGATGCGCATTTTGCCATCCTTCAAACATTCTTAATCTATCTGCTAAACCCATTTTACCTTTCGTCGTTCCAGCTTGCGATGAAATTTCGACTTCATCCGCTAAAATATCTAACTGATTATCAATACGTGCTTTGTTAAATGGGACTTCATATACTTGATACCAACGATAGTATTGTATTAATGCTAAATGATTATTTTGAATGTCTGTAAATTTCCCCATGTTTTTTACGCTCCTTTAGGATTTAAATTGATTATGATTTAAAACTTCAAATTGGGTACACTAAATTATTTTCTTATTCTTGTCACATGCGGAAAAATCGGGTCTCTTAATTGAAACTCGTACGTTTCTCCATTCACAATACCAATAATCTTGTCGCTATCATAAAGTTCTAACATAAATCCAGCCATTTCTTTTACAGTATGAAATTTAGGAATTACACCTTCATATTGGAATTCATCTGCACCCAAAGAACGTTTAGCAAATCCCGTTTCATACCCAATTCCTGAACTAGCACACGGAATAACTGTATATTTCATATAAATCCCTCCTAGATTCTATTTAATTGACTTTATTGTGAAAGAACTATGAATTGATAATCAATCTTAATATCGATTACCAATCGTACTACCAATTGGCGCAATTGTATTTAAATATGCTAGTTCTTCTTTTGTTAAAGTAATTTCAAGAGCTGCCACATTTTGTTCCAAATACTTCACTCGCTTTGTACCTGGAATTGGTACGATTCCTTCGCCTTGTGCAACAACCCAAGCAAGTGCTAATTGTGCAGGCGTGCATTCTTTCTTTAGCGCAAGCCGTTTAATTCCTTCGACAATTTTCATATTAGAAGCAAACGCTTCTTCTGAAAAACGCGGATTATAATATCTCCAATCATCAGGTGTTAATTGATCACGACTTGTTATATTGCCCGTTAAAAACCCACGACCAAGTGGACTATACGGAACAAATCCAACGCCTAATTCACGACAAGCCTGCAAAATACCTTTCTCTGGTTCGCGAGACCAAAGGGAATATTCTGTTTGAACAGCGGAAATTGGATGAATTGTATGAGCTGTTTTTAATTGTTCAACCGTTACTTCAGATAGTCCAATATAACGCACTTTTCCTTCTTGCACTAACTCTGCCATCGCCCCTACAGTTTCTTCAATTGGTGTATTTGGATCAACGCGATGTAAATAATATAAGTCAATGTAGTTTGTTCCTAATCTTCTTAAACTTGCTTCACATGCTTCCTTCACATATTGAGGAGAACCGTTGTATCCTAGTGATTTTGTTTCATTTCGCAGCGCTCCAAACTTCGTTGCAATGGTCACATCATGCCGAACTCCTTGTAACGCTTTCCCTACTAGTTTTTCATTTGTTCCCATTCCCTCTTCATCATATCCATAAATGTCCGCTGTATCGAACATTGTAATTCCAAATTCAAGAGCGCGATGAATTGTTTTTGTCGCCTCTATCTCATCTGTTTGACCATAAAATTCAGACATCCCCATACAACCTAATCCGATTTCCGCTACTTCTAAACCTTGTGAACCTAGTTGCTTCTTTTTCATAAATTCGCCTTCTTTCAAAAAGTTGGTGTAAAAAGAGAGTAACACACGCCTAAAAATAAGTAAACTATTTTAGTGTTTTTAGTTCAATTGGTTTAAGAGGTTTAATGAGTTTAATTTGTGTAAATTCATAAATTAATTTATAATAAAATGAATCGCAAGGAGGGTTGTTATGTTAAATAACAATATTGATAATCAAACAGAAATGAGAAAAAAGCTCATTTTTAAATTATTACCGATTGTAAAAAAACAAGGTATAAGCCTATTACGAACAGATGATATTGCTCGTTACATGGATATTAGCAAAGCAACTATGTACAAATATTTCTCATCAAAAGATGAGATTATCCAATACATCGTCAAGGTTTATGCCGAATATATTACTAGTATTGATCAAACCATTTTTGAAGAATCTGTCCCGTTCGGAGAGCGTTTTCAAAAAACATTTGAGCAGTCATTACTCATTGCCTTTTATATATCTGATACTTTTATATTAGATTTAAAACATAATGCTCCTGTGCTATATGAGCAAATCATACAAGCCCAAAACGAACGAAATAATAAATTAAAAAAATTCTATGAAGAACATATAAAAAAAGAAGTGTTCAACGCTATAAACCCTGCACTCATCCTTATCCAAGATAATGTACTACTGCGGAAGCTCTTTGAACCTACAATTTTAATTCAAAACAATATGACTTTATATCAAGCACTTTTTGATTATTACATTCTTAAAAAGCAACAAGTCATTCATCATAAATATAAGGACGAGATAGATGATTCGAAAATGGAATCCACAATACAGTATATTGTTCAAAAAGTATCGAATTATATATAGACAGAATGCCAACTAACACTTTTTTTACATCCATTTCTTTCAACATTTAAAGACCTTATAGGGAACTATCAAGCTAATACAACAAATTACCCCCTAAAATGAAAAATGCGCTATTCTTTCTATAAGAATCATAAGAAAGGATAGCGTTTTTGTATGGGAGGAACTATATGAAATTTGGATATATGCGAGTATCTACAGTTGACCAAAATGTAGATCGCCAAGAACAACAGTTAAACGAAACCGCCCCGAGTTAAATCGTATGACGATCGAAGAAATGATGGGTTATGAGCACTTTATCCCGCTATTCGTGGGCAGTAATACTCCCACCTCAAAATTCAGCGAAAGCATTGTCCAGCTCCAGTGGCTAGAATGTTCGGTGGGAGATAAACTGCTGGCATGCGCCCGATTGGTGAGGGCTAATAATCAGTGGGGGATGAAGAAAACCCCCACTGATTAAAGTTTCACTTTATTTTATTACTTTGTTACGTTATATGTATGCTTAAACCATATATGATAAAAGTTAATCCAGCCCTGGGAGTTAATTGCTACATTTTGTATAGTCTCATGCGTATGTATCGTCATATAATTTCGATACAAAGGAATGATATGAATATTCTCTAGCAGCTCCTGTTCTGTTTCCCCTAACAATTGCATACGCACACTCCGGTTCTGTTCCTTAAATACACGTTTCAACTTTTCATTTAAATTGAAAGAACTATGCTGATGAAGAAAACTATTGGTCGTTAGTAGTAAATATAGATAACTTAATTCAGCGTGCTCGCTTATTGTAGCACTATCATGAATCAAATCAGCTTCTTGTATTGTTCGAAATGTAAGAAGTTCGTGTGCATCTAAAAAAGATAATTCTATTTTAATTCCATACTTAGCACATTCCCTTTGAATCCAATGTGAATCCTCAACATGATCTTGCTCTTGAAAGGTACATAAATATAATGTTTCTCCGTTATATCCACTATTTCCTAATAACTCTTTGATTGAACTTTCTTTACTTATTTCATTGGTTTTTCCTAATAACAGATTCGTCGCTGCTTCTTTGCGTTCACCTTTTAAATCGTTTAATATTTGCATGCCATTGATAATCTGTTTTAATGCTTGTCGAAAAACCATATGTTGCATAGGACCTTGTTTTTTTGTATTGAGTGTTATATATGTTACGTTTGCTTCTAATTGAGACATTTCTTTTTGAACGTTCTTTCTATCATGCTGTAAGGGATCTAATAAAACTTCATAGCCGCTATGACTACTTATATCTTGTGAATACCAAAGCTCAATACGATCAAGAAATGGGCGCTCACGAAAATACAAAGGATTTACTTCTAAAATAAGTAGTGCATCATTATTTTTAACGAGTTTGAATGGACCTGTTCCATTTAATATGTATTGATTATTCTCCTTTGCATGCGATTCGGAAATAATAGAACAATGTTCTCCACCTAAAATATGTAAAAATAATTCGTTTTCTCTTTGTAAATGAATTTCAATCGTATATTCATCTACAATATGTATTCTTTCAATATCTTGTAGCATCCAACGATAAGGATTGTCTTTTGTACTTAAAAAACGAGTGAAAGTATACTTGACATCGCGAGCAGTAAACAATTTTTGATTATGAAAATGAACGCCTTTGCGGAGATAAAATGTCCATATTTTATGTGTATGATTGTATTCCCAATAAAAAGCGAGGCGCGGTTCAACTTCATTCGTTATTTCATTATAATGAACAAGCGTATCACAAACATGCTTAACAATGTGACACTCAGAACGAAGAGTTACATACATAGGATCTAGACATGTAATTGGTTGTATGCGCATGTTTAAACGTAAAACATCGATTCTTCCTTGCGGTGAATGTTCAATGTGGTATCCAAAAAGTGTATCAATCCAAATTTGAAATTGTTCTATTATGTAGGGAAAATGCTCTGCATATGTTTGAATGAAATTTTTTCCACTTTTAATTTCGCCTTGCTTTACAAGTTCTTTTCCTTTTTCAAAAATAAGCGTTGCCGGATCTTGTAAAAAAGCGATTTTCGAGCGATTTCCTCTTCCGCGTCCTGGAAACCAACTAATCCATTGTATTTCTTCTAGTTTTTTTATTGTGAATTTGCTATTTCGATCTGTACAATATAATGATTTTGAAATGTCTTGCAGCGATATTTCTATGTTTTCACTAAGTTCTTTCCCCTTTGCATAATGCAACCAAAGTTGTATGTAATGGTCCAAAATGATCATGCATATCCCCCTAAAAGATGAAAAATTTCTTTGCTTCATTCTACTCTTTTTCCTCTTTCCTTTCCATCATAAAATTTCCATATAGAAAGGAGAGAATGAAATGATGACATTTGCAAAACGTTACAGTAAACCTATATGGATCCGGTTATTTGGAGAGCTATTAACAAGTATAACAGGAGCAATGCTCGCACTAATTTTTATCATATATGTAAACAAAGCATTAAATGGAAACGCCTTGTTTACAATGTTACTTTTTGGGCTGCAACCGCTTAGTGAAATTATCTTTACACTTTTTGGCGGTAGCATTACAGATCGATATGGACGAAAAAAAATTATTCTAACTGGACTATTATTACAAGCATGCGCTATGACTGGTTTTATTTTTGCCGAATCCGTTATACTATTTGCTCTCTTTTACATTATGAATGGTCTAGGGCGTTCTCTTTATATTCCTGCACAACGAGCACAAATTGCTGATGTAACAGAGAAAGAAAAGCAAGCCGAAGTATTTGCTCTCATTCAAACAGTTGGAGCAGTCGGAGCAATCATTGGTCCTGCACTTGGATATCTATTCTACAATGATAATCCAATTATTCTTTTTATCTTAGAAGCTACTGCTTTATTTCTCTATTCTATTCTTGTGTGGGCACAACTTCCAGAAACTGCTCCCCTATTACAACATGATGAACAAAAAACTACACCTACGAATTGGAGAAATTTTTTATCACAACATTTTAGTGTGTTTGGACTTATGATCTTTATGTTGCCAATTAGTTTTTTCTACGCTCAAATAGAAACAAACTATCGAATATATGCCGAAAAAGAATTATTCACAAATTTTATGTTTGTTTTTACTTTCATGGCTTCATGTAAAGGAATCATGGAAATTGTTTTGCAAGTAGGAGTCGTAAAATGGGCAGAGAAATTTTCTATGCAAAAAATTATTGTTATCTCTTATGTTTGTTATACGATTGCTGCGATAGGCTACGGCTACTCTCATACATTATGGTTACTATTTTTCACAATACTTATTTTAACAATTGGAGAAAGTATAGCTTTAAATCATCTGTTACGTTTCGTTTCCGAATTAGCCCCGGAACATATGCGAGGGATTTATTTCTCTATTTACGGTACGCACTGGGATATTTCACGAATGCTTGGTCCAGCAGCTGGAGCGTTATTATTACAACACTTTAGCGGGAGTTTCTTATTTAATATTTGTGCCGTTTTTCTTATTATTGGCGGCACCTGCCAATATCTCTTTATAACTTATATTCTTAAACAAGACAAAGCAAAAAGGCTGTCCGCATAAGGAGCAGCCTTTCTTATGTAATTAATCTTCAATCTCTTTACCGTCTTCTACGATGTGATATTATATGGAGAACGAATTAACTATTTAACATTCGTTTTATCTATTTGTAATATCACATTTTTATCAATGACATATCAGTAAGAACGCATATGATCCATCCAATAATCCTCTCCTCTAATTATTTATAAAAAACACTTCCGATAATGTTATGTTAACTTTACATGTATACAATATGCAAAAAGAAAACATCATAAGGATCGAAATTCTCCCTGATGTGAAATCATTCCCTTACTTACTTTCCACTAGTAACATATTCATAATGATAAAAAATGATTGACCTTATAACATCTCCCCTCTTTTACACCAAAATAGACTCCTACCTCTGGGGATTTATCCGTTACCAACATTCGCCTGTCTGAATTAACTATAATGTAAAAATAAAAACAAGGGAGACCCATGTATGGAATCAGAGGATTCGATGGTTCCCTAGAAAGGATGAATGCATCTTGTCTTTTCCAAATATCCCTAATATTACACCTACCATTTCTATTTCTACTGCACAGACGATTCCATTGCTTTTAAGCTCCATTGCCCTAGAAGAATTAGCTTTGGCTCACATTATCAATGCGGAGGCTGAGAAGCTTCAATTTGTTTTAGGAACATTACCACCGGGAAGAACTACACTTTCTCCTCCAGTAGTTACGATATCTAATCTTCTTACTGTCAACTCAAGTGTACAAAGAACCCTTCGCGATGTCATCAAAAAGGAAATGCTGCTTGAGTTCAAATTTGAAAATGTTCTGGATCTATTAGCAACTGTATCTCCTCTCCCTCCTCCATCCACAACAACGATTACCCTGAACGCTAATCCAACTACTATTAATATAATAGCGCCTATTCCCTCAACTCTTTCTGGTCAAGTGTTGGTGAATGGAAGTCCTCCTCCAACAGGTACACCGGTTTCCTTTACAGTAAGTGATCCTATTCTTGGTACTATATCTTCTAACCCTGCTCTTACAGATCCATCTGGCTTTTTTACGGCAACTTTCTCATCTAGTTTTTTACCTGGGACAGTAAACATTACCGCTTCTGCTTTGGGAGGAGTCAGTGCCCCCGTCACTATTACTATTTCTTGATGAATGCTTACAACTCTTTCTAGTCAAGTGTTAATTGATGGAAGCGTCCCTATTGTCAGTATTCCTGTTGCTACTACTGCTGCTTCAGGTAATTTTACCGCTACTTTTATAGTCATTGACGGGCCTGAATTAGTAATTGTTACTGCTATACTTCTTACCTTAGGAACAAGGACCATTAATATCAGCATTACCATTATTGACTGCGATTAACTATTATTTTATCTACTGCTGGATATGTAGTGAATGATTCCATAAAAGAATTTAATACTACTTTTTCTAGACGGGCATTGATTGATGATAGAAACAAAAACGAGCTGAATGAATATTAGCTCGTTTTTATATATATAACAGAGATTTTACTAGCAAGATACATATTTTATATGTTAAAAAGATGACAGAATCTTGAACCTTGTTTGAACGCGACTTCATTTGGATAACTAATGTTTGCAAATACCATAAAATGCGGTTTCCAAAATGTTAGAAACCGCATTTTATCAAGGTTTTAAGCTTCAATCTCTTTACCATCTTCTACGATGTGATAAAGTAAATGAGCTAAATGATGAATTGGACCATATTCTTCCTCTTCTTCATCAGTTTCACCTTGGAATTCAAGATCATTTAAATACAGGGCTACAAATTGATAAAATAGTTTTAAATCAAAACCGTAGCACGCGCTTGGTTCTTCTTGATCCCCTTCATATTGAAGCATTAAATATTGCTCATTACCTTCAGCATCTTCTGCATCAAAGAAGACAAAAAACCCTACATTTGTATCTAAATCAAACAGATGACGTGTACCGCCTTCTGTTGCTTTATTAAAGTCATCTTCATTTAATTTATAAACAGTCGTTGCTTTTGCGTTATCTTCTTGATGAAAATTAACTGTAAAATTTTTCATGTTGACACCTCCAAATGTTATGTCACTAGCATAACAGATTTATCAATATAACACAAAATGAAAAAAGGACTGTTTACTCAAGTAAACAGTCCTCATACTTTACTTTTTCATCATGCGAAGCAAAAAGCTAACAATAAAAATAAGAATAACGGAACCAATTAAAGCTGGGACAATAGAAAAACCACCAATCACAGGGCCGAATTTGCCAAGAAGTGATGTACCTATCCAAGATCCAATAATCCCCGCAATAATATTACCAATTACACCACCAGGAACATCTTTTCCAATAATCAAGCTAGCAAACCATCCTAAAATGCCGCCAATAATTAATGACCATAAAAATGCCATGCGCTGTTTCCTCCTTAAAATTGTAAACATATCAAACGTGTAATTACTTATCTTTAGTTATGCTACATTTTTATGGAAAAATACGCTAAAATGTTCATATAATATTGTTATTTTTTAAAATTAATAACAATGTCTTCTAAAACAAAATTCTTCTCTTCACCAGATTTTTCTGGCACTGAAATCTTCTTTTCTTTCCCTCCTGCCATTTCTACTCCACCATGATTACTAGGGGTGTGAATTCGCAAATTAACATGGGGCGTTATAATTAGTTTTGTTGCATTTTTATCAAGCTTTTGAAAAGTTTTACTCCAGCTAATATTATATGGATCTTTCCCTGTCCCTCCGTTTCCTTCCCCCGAATATTGATTTCCTAAGTCATCTTTAATTTCTAACTCTACATCCACATCATCCCATTTCTTTCTAACTTCCTTAGTAACCTCTTGGTTGTAGTAAACAATGAATGACATTGGTGTTATTGCTAACTTTTCCATATTTACTTTCACACCATCTTTTTCTGTACTACCACTAATTGATTTTTCATTACTATCGATTGCTTTTAAATGAAAAGCGAAATTCCAGTTGCCTTTAATTTCTTTCTTTTGATCCGGAATTGTTATGCCTTCTACATTCCATCTTACATTTATAGAATCCTTTTTATTTGGATTATGATGAGTAGTTGTCATTAAGCCTACATACTTATTTTCGCCAACTTTTGAAATTTGAGAACTTCCTGTCATTCCGTTTGCATCCATTAAATCCAAATTACCTAATACATTAGGTTTATCTCCTAAGTCTTGCTCACTTTCAATAGAATACGTTACTGTTGTTGTTTTTCCATCAAAAATCGCATCATTAATCGTAACTTTAATGCCTTTACTTTCTTTTGTCATATTCATTTCAGTGGAAAACTCTTTATAACGATCATAAAGACCTGTTCTCCCATTATCTAAAAATCGAAAAATGTCACCTATTATAGGTAAACTCCCCGCATAAGTAGGAAACGCTAATCCGAAAGTAGTAGCTGATAAACCAACAATAACTGTAGCTGCAGCGATTTTTACTTTCCAACTTTTTGTATGTTTCTTCCTATGTATGGATTGTTTTAAAGTACGTTTCATGTTTGCCTTTTCAAATTCTGTTGCTTCCATCTCCTCAAACTCTGTTTCGTCTATATTTATATCATTTAATAATTCATAAATATCCTTCATACCACACTACCTCCCAAATTAAGATTTGTAGCAGTTTTATGGAGCTTCTTTTTCCCCCGATAAATCCGATTATCTACAGCTGCTCTAGTTAAACCAAATTTTTGTGCTATATCTTCCGTCTTTAAACCTAGAAGAAACTTCATAATAAAAATCTCTCTATCCATCGGTTCTAACTGATTCATTAACTTTATGAGTTCATTTCGATCTTCTACTAAAATTAGTTCATCTTCTGGTGACTTTTCGCCATTTAAATCCATATAATTTTGAGGAAGTTCTATATTTTTAGCAGCCTTTCGGTAATAATCAATTGCTTTAAACTTCGCAATCGCACAAATCCATTTCTTAAAATCGGTTTGATCTCCATGAAACTTTTTCGAATTGTTCCATATGGACAAAAAAACATCATTTATACATTCTTCTATGACACCTTTGTTTTCAAGTGGAGCAAGAATTTTATAAGTAATTCCTTTTATTAGTGGCAAATACATATCGACTATGAATTCGAGCGCGTCTTCTTTTTGTCGCTGTAATCGCCGAATAAAATTTGTATGAGTAGACTTCATGTGACAACTCTCCTTACATTTTTGTAAAAGCTTTTACACTCTATATAACGTGTGAAAAAATTTTTTCTCTCACAATAACTGTAAAAAATCCCTTTTATTTCGGATGTGAATTTTGTAGCTTATCAATTTCAGATACTTCTTTTTTCATTTTGATTATAAATTTAAAGGAAACTATAAAAAAATATGTGGAAGAAAAGAATACGGTATTTTGTTGTTGTTGATTTTTTTTCGTAAAATGTATGATTAAAGAAAAAGACCGCTTACAATAAATGTTAAGCGGTCTCTGTATATTTTTCACATTGTACAAAGGAGTACATGGCGATTATTTATTAAAAAATATCTCTCTTTCCCCAGAAATCCAAGGTTGTAAATTTTCCTTACTTTCTTGCATCAATCGATTCACTAATACATCATGCCATATGTAATTTTCTAATAGAGACACATGTACAGGATCATCTGTATAAAAGGTATTTCCATTTTGTTCTACAGGATGGCCATAAATCATTTCCTTGCCGTCAATAGATATAATAAACCACTTCTTTTCTCCGATGTTATCTACGTAATCGGTTTTACGATGAATAACTAAATTTGGTAATGGATTCTCAACTTGAAAAACAATGCCCTTTAGACTACAAGTTTTTTGCATCTTTTGTAAATCTTCTTCAAGTTTTTCATACATCATATCCCACATAGAAATTATAATTCTGCTTTGAGCACGGCGAAGGAGAATACGACAAAATGAAAGTATTGTTTCTTCTCCCTTTATAGTAGTAACACGCGGATCAGCTTTTGGCCTTTGATTCTCAACTGCTTTTAATTCTTGTTGTACAGATGTATATGTATCTTCCCATTTTTGTTTAATTGATTCTAGAAATACCTCAACAGGCAGAGGAGAATATTGTGCAGCCTCATTTACTTCTTCTTTCATCACTACACCCATTTTTTCCAGTCCTTCTAACACTTCATATATCCGAGCGCGAGGAACACCAGATTGTTTACTTACTTGATAAGCGCTTGATGCTCCTAAATATACGAGGGCTACATACGCTTTCGCTTCGTATTGATTAAAACCTAGCGACTGAATTTTTTGTAAGATTTTTTCCATAATAACCTTCCTATATAAGCGTTTAAAATAACAGTAAACATTTAGCTACTAAAACTAATAGTATCGTTAAACAACCGTTTAGTAAATGATTTCTATGGTGTTATCAATTATATTCATACAAGTTGAAACACTGACATAAAAACCTTTTCTTTTAAGATGGGCGAGAGCATCTGGCCATGCATAGGAGCAGTCAGTGCCTTTTCCTGTTCCTGCCACGGGCAAAGGTTAAAACAAAGGGGGAAAGCAAGTGCAGAGCACTTGTTTTCTCCCTGCCAGCGACTTATATGTTAAAAAATCAAGATGGGTTTAAATAATTTAATTCATCAACTTTCCTCATCAGTCATTATTTTTAAATTTTTCATTCACAAATACTTATGATTTTGCTAACATATATTTAGTCACTACTTCAATAGTGACTAAATATCAAATCCTTTCGCTAAAAACAAATTTATATTATAGGGAGTAGTTATTATGGAAGATATAAACTTATACACATTAGCTTTTTTAGTACTATCTGGTTTTTTAGCTGCATTCATTGATTCAGTAGTTGGAGGCGGTGGTTTGATTTCTATCCCGGCCTTACTGTTTACAGGATTGCCACCTTCAACAGCAATTGCTACAAATAAATTGGCAAGTTCAATGGGAGCTTTAACAAGCACTATATCGTTTATGAAATCAGGAAAAGTAAATTTTCGACTTGTATCTAAATTATTCCCTTTGACTGTTCTTGGCTCGTTTTTTGGTGCATATGTGGTAAAACATATTTCCTCACAAGTATTAAAACCGTTAGTGTTAGTATTATTAATTGCAGTTGCTATCTATACAATTCTAAAAAAGGATTGGGGAAAAGATTCCAAATATGAAGGAATGAGCCGGAAAAGAGGAGCGGTCTTTGCGATAGCAGTATTTATGATTGGATTTTATGATGGATTCTTTGGAGCTGGAACTGGTTCGTTTTTGCTATTTTCCTTTTTAATGATTGGCTTTGATTTTATTCAATCAGCCGGCAATGCAAAAGTTCTTAATTTTGGTAGTAACATTGCCGCTCTCATCATGTTTTTATACTTAGATATCGTGAATTTTTCATATGGAATTCCGATGGGGATTGCGATGATTTTAGGAGCTCTTGTAGGCTCCAACTTCGCGATTAAAAAAGGTGTATCGTATGTCAGAATATTATTTATCGCAGTAACTCTCTTTTTAATTGGAAAAAACATTTTAGATTATCTACATCTTATTTAATTCATGAAACAATAAAAGTCACTCTCTCTTTAAAATAGAAATAGCGACTTTTATTGTTGCATTTAAAATCCTTTCGCGTACTTCTTGTGCTGAGCAATATTGTTCTTTATCAGCTCCATACGATCTTGTCCAAACTGTTCTACTAATGCATCAGCAGCTCCCAAGCTACAACAGCTTCCGCTACTACACTTGCTGCTAATACAGCGCAGCTATTTGAACGTTCAATACTTGCTTGAAACATTTCCTTCCATTGCTTTTTGCTGCATCAATTGCTTCCATCATCGCTCTTTCTGCTTCTCAATCTAAACAACGAACGGGCGAATGTTCTGTAATGATTTGTATCTCTGCTAATGATACATTCAAAACTTGTTTCGCATTTACATAATTTTCGTTAGAGGAAGTGAAATGAGCTTACACATCCAAACTGTTGATGATAGCTAATATTTGATGATCTGTCCATTTACCATTAATCTTTACATTTTCTTTAGCTATACCTTCTTTTTTAAACCCTACTTTTTCTAATACACGAATAGATGCTATATTGTCAGGCATAGCTCCTGCTTCAATTCTATGTAGTTTTAATTCTCTAAAAGCAAAGTCTACAACAAGTTGAAGAGCTTCTGTTGTATAGCCCTTTGTATTATGCTCCTTATCTAAAGTAAATCCCGTATAACAGCTTTGGACATCTCCCCTAGCAATTTGAGTTAATGAAATGTCTCCGATAAGTTTATCAGTTACTTTTAAAAAGATTCCAAAAGCATATATTTGCCCTTCATCTTTCTTTTTTAATGACCGTTCAATGCGTATTTTTTGGTGTTCTTCTGTATAAAAGACTTCTGGGAGTAATGGGCAAACTCGTTGAAAAAATTCGCGATTTCTAGTATGTAACTTAGCTAACTCGCTGGCGTCAGAAATCTTGTAAAGTCGAAGATATATTTGTTGTCCTACTAGTTTCATAAAACCCCTCCGATATCCCTTTCATACAATTTTATCATGGTTCATGAAAGGAAAAATTGATAAATATCGTATTCATTTCAAGTTACCATAACATATTATTATTGGTAGCCCCCAAAAAGACTCACTCCTTATATAAAAATAGATAAGGAGTGAATCTTTTTTTATTATTAAATTCTAATTTATTTACCAAATAGACGACTCCAAAGTGATTTCTTCTGTTCTGAAGCTGCTATTAGGCGCTTACTATCTTGTATTTCTCTTAATACTTGCATTAATTGAATATCTCTTTGTTCTTCTCTTATTATTCTTTGAGCATCACTTTCCTGTAAAAGTTTACTTTGTTGGTCCAATCTTTGAATTAACTCTAAATTAAGTTGTTCTAATCGTTCTATACGTTCTGTTAATGCTTTTATGTGTTCTGTATCTGCTACGCTATCTGTAGCAACAGTTGCTATCTCATTTTTCCCAACACTTGTCATTGCTAGATTTATAGCCTGTTCTAGTGTTACGTTCTTTTTGTTCATAGCTGTTACTAATCGTTCTATAGTTGCTACGTTTTTATGATAAACGCAGAGAAGGGATAGCTTAATCGCTATCCCTTCATCTTAATTTCACTATCTAATCCCATTGGTTGAAGAAAGTTGTTGTCTGTTTTTATTGAGTGTCTTCGTCGCTTTTGTACTCCAAAATATCACCTGGTTGACAATCCAAAGTCTTACATATCGCTTCTAATGTTGAAAAACGAACCGCTTTTGCTTTCCCATTTTTCAGAATGGAAAGATTCGCCATCGTAATCCCAACCCTCTCCGAAAGCTCCGTTACGCTCATTTTTCGTTTTGCTAACATCACATCAATATTAATAATAATTGCCATATCCTCCACCTCAGACCGTTAAATCATTTTCTGATTTTATATTAATAGCTTCTTGTAAAAGTCTTTGGAGAACAGCAGCAAAAACGGCGATCACCATAGAGGCGAAAATAATGACCAATCCGATTGGTATGATACTTGGAGGGTCAACTTTTTCCGCCATGAGATAGTAGAGTGGCATACCTAGCAAGTACAAGGTACTGATCGTGATGGCACAGTATTTTATATTCTTTAAAGCCTTTACCGATAATTCCGAGAACGCTCGGTTCTTATCAATATAGCTTAAAAGTTTAAAAGCTTGATACAGAGCAAAGTAAAAAGGTATCGCTGCCGCATACATATCGATTAAAACGAGAGATTTCATATAAGCAATATCTGGATACAATTCTCCAGCAAAATTCCCGATCTTAGGCACCAAAAATATGCACAATGCAAGAACTGGGATTCCTATAAAAATAACAGCTAGCTTTAAAAAGAGTGTCGTAACTTGTTTCATAAAAAGCACCTCGCTTATTTAATGACAACATGATCTTATCATATTATTTATCGTTTTACAATAAATTTGTATTGTTTTTTATTATATTATTATTGTTATTGAAATATCCTTTTAATTTTGACAAAAATAAAAAGCATTTCTCATTACAAAGAACTGCTCTTACTTTAAATTGAATCAATCGATAAAGTCTATAAGAAATTTATTGAAGAATTTAAGGCGATTCCTGAAAAGTTGAGAGATAAACATATCTCCGAAGTGGACAAATCTCCTTCTGAAATACTTTCTTATCAATTGAGGGGGATTAATTTGTTGTTATCATGGGAAAAAGACGAACAAGGTGGACTTTATCAATCTTTTTATGAGCAATACGAGATTTTAACCTTAAAACAACAGGAGGAAGAATTGACAAAGTTAGTCCGAATACACCTCTTTTATAAAGTGAAACTTTAATCAGTGGGGGTTTTCTTCATCCCCCACTGATTATCAGCCCTCACCAATCGGGCGCATGCCAGCAGTTTATCTCCCACCTAACTTCTTAAGAAAAGCGGAAGTGGCTCGTTCAGAATGTGAGGGGGATGGAGCTTCTGACGTAGAAGTTTTTTTACCTCGTAGGAAGAAGCGAAGCCACCGAACATTCTAGCCACTGGAGCTGGACAATGCTTTCACTGAATTTTGAAATGGGAGTATTACTGCTCACGAATAGCGGGATAAGTAATGAAATAATAGTTACCCGAACCAACTTATTCTAGTAGGATACAGTCATGTTCGGCTTTTTATCTAAAAGTCGCTTTGCATGAAACTGTCTAATTTCTTTTACCTCTTTACTTAGTATAGAAAGAGCTGCGACATAATTGGCTTCTGGATACAAATCTATCATAGAAGTAATTTCCACAAGTTCTGGTTTGTTCTTAAATAAAAGTAACTGAGGAGAAGAGGCTGGACTAGACACACTAAGATTAGAAGGCTGAATACTAAGCCCCTCTCCTGTTGCTTTTAAAAGTGACTCTTTCCTTGTCCAATATGTTAAAAAACCTTTTACTTGCTCTTCTGTTGTTAATTTTTTAATCTGAGCAAATTCTTGATCCGTTAGTACTCCTTCAGACATTGTCATCACGTCAATCTTTGGTCTCAATTGTTCCACATCAATCCCCACAGGTGTTGACGCAGTAAATGCAACTCCTACTATTTCGCCTGAATGCGATACAGAAAAATGCGGCATTCCATTAGGTAATTGTGGCCGTCCATGTGGTAGTTTGCAATTAGAACAGGTACGGTCTATTGGGACTTGATAAGGAAACATCTTAAGCTGCCCACCTAATACTAATCTACTAATCACACATCCAATAATAAACCTTGCTTGATCGTGGGAATGATGAAATACATTTGCTCTTTCTCGTTCTGTTTCATTTAGTAAGTCATAATGCCATGGTTGTATGTCTGTAATTCGCGCCCACCATATTTGACAACTATCTCTAGTAAGTAGTGGTACGGAATCAACAACCTCCCAATCTTTCATAAAAAATCACTCACTTTCACATTCTCTATATTTTATAAAGGAAACTTCCGTATTATTTTCTCGTACAACACTTGAGTGGAAATATTACCAGATTTTCCGTTTAGTCTAGGTAATATTTTTTTACAATGCAATTCATTGTTACTTCCCTGATGGAGTGCATGCAAGCGAGCGAAGATGATTTGGCTGCATATCATTCCAATGTAATTCAATATATGCTAGACAAGCTTGTCTACTATCTTGTTCGTGAACAACATCCCAACCAGATGGTACATCAAGAAAGGATGGCCAGACAGAATACTGGCCTTCCCCATTTACTAGCACTTTATACATGAAATTATCATTTTCAAATGGATTCGTCATACTTTACTTACCCCTCTCATTCCTTGTAATCTACTAGCTAATACTTGTCCAATTTCTGTAAGCGGTCCTGGCTGACATAAATCTTTATGCCGACAATCAATTTCATACAATTCAATCTCTCCATCTATATAACTATGCCATGTGTCTGGAGAAATTGGATCAAACCATTCTGGTATGATTGTTGATCTAAAGAATAAAAGGTTACCATAAAATGTTTTAGGAACGTACTTCCCTAAAAGACCGACAGAATTTACATATGTTTCTTTTAAATTCAAAATCGTCTCCTCTTCAAGACTAGCTAGCGCACTTCCATCCCTGCGAAGTATATCGATAGCGTTCGCCATATCAAGAGGTTTTCCATCCATGTTATCTGGGTCATATCCACCTAATGCCAGCAATGCAATGAGCGCTTCTGCCTCACTAGGTGCATCTGTATTCGGTAAGAAGTGACCTGGATAAGAATCAAGCATAACAAGCAGTTCAACTTCTTCTCCCTGATTTTGTAATTGGGTCGCCATCGCGTGAACAACATTCCCTCCGAGAGACCAACCTAATAATCGATACGGACCGTACGGCTGAACCTCACGAACATGTTCAATATAATCTGCAGCCATCTCTTCTAATGTTTTTGGTAGTTCTTCATTTTTTGCAATACCACGCGCTTGCACACCATAAATTGGATAATTCGTTCCTAAAGACTTCATTAACCCTGCATAACACCAGCTTAGTCCACCTGCTGGATGCACGCAGAACATAGGTAATTGTTCTCCACTTGTTCTTAATGGCAAAATTACATCTAGCGCACTTTGGCTTGTTCCCATCTTAAGTCTTTCGGTAAGCCCAGCAACTGTTGGTGCTGTAAACAAGGTCCCAATACTCAACTCTACTCCAAGTGCTGCCCTAATTCGGCTCATTAACTGAACAGCAAGTAATGAATGACCACCAATATCAAAGAAACCATCATCAATACCAATTCGCGGTAAATTCAGAATGTCTGTAAATAAATCACATAAAATTTCCTCTTGTGGTGTTCGTGGTCCTCTACTTATTGTAGATATAGTGAACTCTGGTGCCGGTAATGCTTTGCGATCTAACTTACCATTTGGAGTTAGAGGTAATTCACTGATCATAACAAAAGCGTATGGAATCATATAATCAGGTAAACTATATCCTACATACTGGCGCATTGCAGTTGTATCAAGAACATGATGTTCTGAAGAAACAATATAGGCCACTAAACGCTTATCACCAGGTTGATCTTCACGTACAATAACAGCCACTTGTTCAACATGAGGGTGCTGCATAATAACTGTTTCAATTTCACCTAGTTCAATTCGGAAACCCCTAATTTTAATTTGATGGTCTGCACGTCCTATATAATCTAATGTTCCATCTTGATGCCAACGTGCCAAATCTCCTGTACGGTACATGCGGGTACCCGGTTTTCCATATGGATCTGCTATAAATCGTTCGGCAGTTAATCCTGCACGTCCTAAATAACCACGGGCAAGCCCTGCTCCTGCAACATACATTTCTCCTACTACTCCTGGTGGTACCGGCTGTAAATAGTTATCTAATACATACACTTTAAGATCTGGTATACTACATCCAATTAAACTATTTGCTCGTAAAGATACAATATTTTGATTGAGTTCAATATAACTCACATGTACAGTTGTTTCTGTAATACCATACATATTGATAAGTTTAGGTGAATTTTCTGGATGACGACTATACCAATCTTCTAAACGACTAAGTTCCAGTGCCTCACCGCCAAAGATAATATAGCGTAAAGAAAGTTTTTGCCCCGCTTCAATATTTTCACGATCTGCTTGCATAAGTTGATAAAATGCTGATGGTGTCTGATTTAAAACTGTTACCTTTTCACAAACAAGTAGATTTAAAAATTCTTTAGGTGAACGGGTCACACTGTGTGGTACAACAACAAGACGTCCCCCATACAATAGTGGTCCCCAAATCTCCCAAACCGAGAAATCAAAAGCATAAGAATGGAACATTGTCCAAACATCTTCTGAATTAAATTGGAACCAATGATTTGTTGCTTCAAATAGTCTAAAGACATTTTGATGAGGAATCATTACACCTTTTGGTCTACCTGTCGAACCTGATGTGTAAATAACATAGGCGATATGTAAAGGTGATAGCGGTTGTATTCGTTCTATATCTCCTATATTCTCTTCGCTATGCTTACTTAATTCTCCAATTATTTCCGAATCATCAACTACAATTTTGGGTGTCTTGCCACAATCAATTACTACTTGTGTATTTGTAATGACACAAGTAGGTTTTGCATCATTTAGCATAAACGCGATGCGATCGGATGGATAGTCAGGATCTAACGGTAAATATCCACCTCCAGCTTTCAGAACTGCTAATAAGCTGACAACCATTTCTAACGATCTTGGCATTGCTAAAGCAACCATTTTTTCTGGTCCAACACCTTTCGCAATCAATAGGCGTGCGAGCTGATTTGCTTTCTTATTTAGCTCTGCATAACTTATTGTAGTATTTTCAAATACTACTGCAGTAGCTTCTGGAGTACATTGAACCTGCTTTTCGAATAATTCTGGTAAAGTCATTTCAGATATAAGCTGAACATCACTATTCCATTTTTGTAGTACTGTTTGACGCTCTTCTTGTGTTAAGATCTCTAAATGTCCAATCGGTTGATCTGGATTTTCCACAGCATTTTCTAATAATCGCAATAGACGTGCAGCGAGTTTTTCTATTGTTTCGCGTTTAAATAAATCTGTACTGTATTCAACTAAGCCGTGTAAGCCATTTGGTGTGCCTTCAGCAGTGTTACGTTCACTTAATTCAATAGTAAGATCAAATTTTGATGACCCAACACTTTCAATCTCAATGCTTGCTTCTAAATTTGGCACATCTAGTGTAGCTTCTGGTGTATTTTGAAAAGCTAACATAATTTGAAATAGTGGATGACTATTTCTCGAACGGATGGGATTCAATACTTCAACAAGTCTTTCAAATGGGACATCTTGATGTTCATATGCTGCAAGATTGACCTTACGCACACGACTTAAAAGTTCACTAAAGTTAGGATCTCCAGATGTATCTGTACGTAAAACGAGTGTATTTACGAACAATCCAACAATATCTCCGAGAGCATCATCATTACGTCCGGCAATTGGACTTCCTATCGGAATATCAGTTCCGGCGCCTAACCGTGTAAGTAATGCTACAAGGCCAGATTGTAAGACCATAAATAAGCTAACACTATTTTTACGAGCAAGCTCTAATAATCGTTCATGTAACTCAGAATTCACATGGAAATGTATCGTTTCTCCGCGGTAACTCGTTTCCGCTGGGCGCTGAAAATCTGTAGGTAATTCCAGTTGCTCTGGCAAATCTTTCAACTCTTCTTTCCAAAAATCAATTTGTTGTGAAATGAGCCCACCTTGTGTACTCTCACTTCCTAACAACTCTTGCTGCCAAAGAGCGTAATCCGCATACTGCACCGGAAGTGACTTCCACTGAACTGATTCACCTTGACAACGTGCCCGATAAGCAGCAGCAAGATCTCTTAATAACGGATTTAAAGACCAGCCATCGCCAACAATATGATGTAATAATACAAGTAGTACATGCTCATTTGGCTTTATTTCAAAAAGTTGGATTCGAATAGCGGACTCTTCTGCCAGTTTAAAGCTATATCGTACCGTTTCAGCAAGTAACTCAGGTAATTCTGATTCAGTTGTATGTGTGATTATTAGATTCGGTATAGCATCAGTAGTCTCCAAAATCTGCTGGTGTGATGTACCAAACGCATCTGGAAAAATTGTTCGCAGCGTCTCATGCCGATTGATAACATCATAGAATGCACCTTGCAAAGCCTCATGATTTAATTCTCCGGACATCCGAATCACTACCGGAATATTGTAAGTTGGGCTTGGACCTTCTAAGCAGTTTAAGAACCATAAACGACGCTGCGCAAAAGAAAGTGGTACTTCCTTGGAACGTTCCATTTTTTGAACGGCTGGTCTTGCACTTTGAGCACTATCTAGCTGTTTAGCGAGTTTAGCAACAGTTGGCGATTCAAATAGTTTTCCAATTCTTAATTCCACACCTAATGTTTCACGAATACGGCTCATTAAACGAGCAGCTAATAAAGAATGACCACCTACTTCAAAGAAGTTATCATCTATTCCAACCCTCGCTAGGTTTAGTACTTCTGCAAACAAATCGCATAGAATTTCTTCTTTTGGATTTCTAGCTACGCGTTCACTAACAAATAAATTAAAATTAGGTGCCGGCAGTGCTTGACGATTAATTTTTCCGTTCAGTGTTAACGGCAATTCAGATAAAATCATAATCGCAGATGGTATCATATAACTTGGCAAGCTTTCTGCTGCATATGTCCGAAACCCTGCAGAGTCAAAGCTTCCTTCAGCATGAGGTACAATATAAGCAACTAAGCGCTTCTCACCAGGTTGATCTTCACGAACAATTACAACGACTTGTTCCACATGAGGATGCTTTTGTAATACAGCTTCCACTTCAGCTAACTCAATGCGGAATCCATGAATCTTAATTTGATGATCTGCACGACTAACATAATCTAGCGAACCATCTATGTGCCATTTGACAAGGTCACCTGTACGGTACATGCGTGTACCAGGTGATCCATATGGGTTAGCAACAAAGCGTTCAGCTGTTAATTCAGGTCTTCCTAAATATCCATTTGCCAGTCCAGTACCAGCAATATACAATTCACCAATTACTCCAGGTGGAACAGGTTGTAGACCTGCACCTAGTACAAATACTTGCGTATTCCAAATCGGTCTTCCAATAGAAGGTGTACTGTTCTCCTCTTCATCCATATTCATTAAAGTTGACCAAATGGTTGTTTCAGTTGGTCCATAAAGGTTGGTAACATGACAATTTAATTCTTTTAACTTACATGCTAGATTAGAAGGAAGCGCTTCACCACCAACAAGAACTTTAAGCCCTCTTAACCTTTCTGGATAATCCGTTACAAGCGCATGCCAAAGTGTCGGTGTAGCCTGCATAATTGTGATATTTTCTTTTTGAATAATCTCTGTTAATACAGTCGAATCTTGGACTGCTTCTTTCTGAGCAATTCGAACACTCGATCCACTAATAAGTGGTAAATAGATTTCTAAAGCGGAAATATCAAACGCAAAAGTTGTAACTGCTAACAAACAATCATTTGCACGTAGTGAGAATTCATCTTGCATTGCCAATAAAAAGTTGCTTAAGCTTTGCATTGGCACAACTACACCTTTTGGCTTACCTGTTGACCCCGAAGTATAAATTGTATATGCAGGATTTAAAAGTGATACGCTATCAAATGAATCTAGATTTCTTTTCGGATATCCTCTTAACTCCTCTTTTGTATCCTTGTTATCAAGTACAACTATTGTTGTGTGACTCTCATTCGGTAAATTAGCCAAAACAGAAGAATGTGTTAGGGTACAAGCAGGCTGAGCATCGCTTAGTATATACGTAATTCTATCCTCTGGATATTCTGGGTCGATTGGTAAATACGCTGCACCTGTCTTAAGAACTGCTAGCATCCCGATAACCATCTCTACAGATCTTGGAAATGCTAACGCTACGAATTGTTTAGATTGAACGCCCTGTTCTAGCAAGAAATGAGCAAGTTGATTTGCCTGTTCATTTAATTCTTTATAGGTAAGCTCCATCCCATTACATACTACAGCAGTAGAATCAGGAGATTTACTTACTTGTTTTTCAATGAGAGCAGGTACACTTACGAATGAATCTTCCTTCGTATTTTGATTCCATTCGACCAAAACTTGCTTACGTTCTTCATGAAGTAAGAGTTCTAGTTTTCCAATCGGTGAATTTACTTGAAGATTCGAGATGTTTTCCAGAAGATTCACAAATCTTTTTTTATGAGTTAGTAGCTCTTCCACGTTATACACCTCAGGATTTGCATCAAAATGAATCTTCAAACCATTTCCACCAAACTCATTTGACACATTTATTGAAAGATCATCAACTGGTCCTGCTGAAAGGTTATGTTTCATTCCACGATTTCCTGCAAAGTTTAGACCATACTCAAATGGCATTATATTAATCATTGGACCAAATAATCTTTGATTTTCTCCTAATAATTTCAGATCTCGTCGTAATTCCTCATGACGATACTTATGATGAAGGCGTATATTACGGATCTCATGAGAAACATTTTGAACAACCTCAGCAAAACTCAAATCGGAGCTTATAGATAAGCGGAACGGGACTACATTCATAACCATACCAGGAACATTAATAGATGCAGATCCTAATCGTCCCATTATCGGTAAACCTAGAATTACATCCTTTGCACTTGTTAGTTTGTAAATATAGATGGCAGTTGCGGCTATAACAAGCTCTGGCCAACTTGCACTGCACTTATGTGCAACCTTTTGCAAAGATTCTGTACTTAAACGAGACAAATGAGCTGTTTGACGCAGAAATGATTTTGATGTTCTAGAAGCACGTTCTGCCAGGCTTACTACTTCTGGTTGATCTTGGAAGCGTTCTAACCAAAAATTACGATCTTTCTCAAATTGTTCTGATGCACGATATGTTGCGTCCTCCTCTAACATAGTATGTAAGAGTCCAAATGAACGCTCATCATACGATTGATTACCCATTAATGCCGTATACACTTTTGCTACTCGCTCTGCAAGTAACGAAAAACCGTAGCCATCCATCACAATGTGGTGGATGCGCTGATACCAAAAGAAACGATTAGAAGCAACTTTAAAGAGCGCCTCTGTATACAGCTTGTCCTTTTTCAAGTTAATCGGCTTAGATAAATCTAATTTCATCCAAGCTTCAGCGGCTTTTGTCGGATTCTCCTCTGCACTAACATCGATAATATGCATATAAAATTCAGGAGAATTATCAATAACTTGCCATGGTCCGTTTTCATCTTCTTCAAAATAGACATGTAAAGATTCGGTTTCCGTTACAACTTTACGCACTGCTAACTCAAATATTTTTGCATCTACTACACCATGTATTTCTATATATTCGCCAGTATTATAAATTGGATTTTCTGGATCAAGTTGCTGCGCAAACCACATACCTATTTGCGCACCTGACAATGAATAGCGAACCTCTTGATAATTAGACATTCATATTTACTCCTTTATCATGTTATCCGTATTTGACAGCACCTTTTCTGTTTGGGAGGACAACAAATTAAACCATTCAGAAATTGTTGGACGTTCAGCTAAATCTGCGAATGTAACTTCTACCCCCACCTGGCGCCACTTCTCTACTAAATTCATAATTCTAACTGAATCCATTCCTCTATTTAATAAATCTTCATCCTCTCCAATAGCAGATGGTGATTCACGAAGCAATTCCGCTACTTGCTCACGTACTCGTTGTAATGTGAACCTTGAATCTCCCTCTATTGAAGAAGCGTCATTCAAATTCTGTAAATCTTTTAATAATAAATTTGTTGTTAAAGTTACTGCACAACGATCAGATGCGTACTGCACAGCTTGTTTATGATGTTCTTGTGAAAAATCAGCAACTGCATCAGCAATGAAAAATGGCTGAATCCCATCCATAAATGCCTCACACGCCGTTAAAAGACATCCAATATGCGCATAAACCCCACAAATAATAAGCTGATCACGTTCTTGTTTGTGTAAAATTTCTAGAAGATTTGTTTTCTTGAAAGCACTATATCTCCATTTTGTAAGGAAAATATCATCCTCATCCGGAGCAAGTTCATCTACAATCTTTTTCTTATGAGGCCCATCAGGAATGCCAGCTCCCCAAAAATCTTGCAATAATCCTCTTTGTTCTATTGTTTGTCCACCTGGCTGCGCTGTATAAATAACAGGAATGCTAAGTCCTTTACATGCTTTTCTGATTGATTGAATATTTGAAATAAGTTCTACTCTCGGTGATTCTGCTGCATGATATGCATCCAAAAAATACTCTTGCATATCATGAATGAGAAGAACTGCACGTTTAGGATCTGGCTTCCACATTACTTTATTATTTGGTAAATCTGCCTCTACTGGCATTGTGTATACTGAGATAGCCGGAATAGCCATCTAATCACTTCCTTCCGAGTATTATTAAAATTTTTTATAGACAATCTATGACTGCACTGTAGAATTAAGTTTTTCAGCAATAACTTTACGCAATTCTTTCTTGCTTACTTTCCCTACACCCGTTTGTGGGAAGGATTTAATAAACTCGATGCGATCTGGAATTTTATATGCTGCAATCCCACGATTTCTTAAGAACCTTTTCAAATCACTTACAGTTGGTGCTTGTCCGCGTGCTATTACGAAGGCACAAGTACGTTCACCTAAATAATCATCTGGCATGGATACAATTGCTACATCATGTACAGCTGAATGAGCTAGAAGATGATTTTCAACTTCTTCAGCTGCAACTTTCTCGCCGCCGCGATTAATTTGATCCTTATCGCGACCTTCCACTATTAGATAACCTTGCTCATTCACTTTGACAAGATCGCCAGTGCGATAAAATCCATCAGAAGTAAATGATTTAGCGTTATGTTCTTCAGCTTTATAATAACCACGGATTGTATAAGGTCCACGAGTTAACAACCCCCCTACTTGTCCCGGCCCCACATCATGATCCTTCTCATCAACGACACGAATTTCATCAAACTCGGACATCGGTCTTCCTTGCGTATGAATAATGATTTCTTCTGAATCATCCAATCTCGTATAATTCACTAATCCCTCAGCCATACCAAAAACTTGTTGTAATGTACAATTAAATGTCGGGCGTATACGCTTAGCAACTTCAGCACTAAATTTCGCACCACCCACCTGCAAAACTTGAAGGCTCGATAAATCATTATTTCGAGACGCTACTGCATCAAGCCATACCATCGCAAGTGGTGGTACAAGTGCTGTTATTGTAACGCGTTCCTTTTCGATAAGAGAAAAGGCTTCATCAGGACTTCCTCCAGAAGCAAGCACTATCCTTCCTCCGGCATATAATGTTCCAAGAACTCCTGGTGAGCTAAGTGGATAGTTATGCGCAACAGGAAGTACAGCTAGATACACACTATCTTTATCCAACTTACAAATTTCAGCACTTGTTCGTAAGCTATAAATATAGTCATCATGCGTTCGTGGAATTAATTTAGATAACCCCGTTGTTCCGCCAGATAATTGTAGAAACGCTACATCATTAGATTGTATTTGGGGCTGATTGACAGGATTCATATAGAGGTCATGTATTCCTATAAATTCCTCTTCCTCTCCTACAACTATGACATGTTGTAACGTTGGTACTTTCTCTTTTACTTTTCTAGCAAGCTTGCGATAATCAAATCCAAGCTGTTTATCAGAGATAATATAAGCCGTTGCTTCAGCAAATTCACAGAAATAACTTATCTCACTACTTCGATGTGATGGCAATGCAAAGACTGGAAGTGCACCGATCCTAAAAAGCGCAAAACATACTTCAAAAAATTCCACAACATTAGGTAATTGAAGAACAACTCGATCTTCTTGCTTTATTCCTAAACTTCGAAGACCTGCAGCTAAACGATCTACTTTGTTATCAAGTACAGCATAACTTACATACGTGTCTCCACTTGTAAGTGCAATTCGATCACCATGCTTTTCTGCACGTTCTCGTAGCATTTCTCCAAACGTCTCTCCGCGCCAGCAACCTTTCTCTCTATATCGTTCTGCAAATTCCTTCGGCCACTCGCAGCATCCTGTTAACATCATTTATCCCTCCAGTAATTCATTATTTAATCCCATGGCACGTAGCATCGTACGAAACTTAGCGGATGTTTCGGCTAATTCTTCCACAGGTTTTGACTCTGCAACAATCCCCGCTCCTGCGAATAAACGAAGTGAATTTTCTTCAATTTCTGCACATCGAATGGTAACAATCCATTCCCCATCACCATTTAAATCACTCCAGCCGAGCATCCCAGTGAAAAATCTTCGGTCAAACGGTTCAATTTCTTTAATAGCTTCCCGAGCTTTTTCAGTTGGAGTCCCGCAAACAGCCGGTGTAGGATGCAGCGCAAGCGCAAGTTCTAATGAAGAAACGGATGTATCAAATAATTCTCCTTTTACTTCTGTAGATAAATGCCACATCGTTTCACTATTTATTAATGACGGTTTTTCCGGAACATGTAATATACGACAGTACGGACGTAATGCAGCAGCTACCGCTTCAACAACAACAGCGTGTTCATGTAAATCTTTAGCTGAAGAAAGTAGTTCCTCTGCTCGTCTCTTATCTTCTGCAGGGTCTTCACTTCGAGGCCTAGATCCTGCAAGTGGATTAGAAACGACCTGCATTCCATTACGTGAAACAAGCAGTTCTGGACTAGCTCCTATAAGTGTGCGACTGCGTTGTGGTGCAGTATCACTATTCTTTTCCTCTTCACTCTTCGGTAAATCTACCGCAAACGTATACCCGTGTTTATTGTGCTTTGCTAAATCACGAAGTATCTTTTGAATATTAACCTTTTCTGGAGAATTCAAATCTAGTGATCTAGATAGGACAATTTTCTTTAAGTCACCTGCTTTTATTTTTTCTACTCCTTGTTCTACACCACGCATATATTCTGAAGGTGATGGAACAGGTTTCATTTCATATGTAAGTGTAGAAAACAACTGGACTTGATCTTGAGCATCGAATTGTAAACAATCAGCAATTCTGCTCTCCTGTGGTACAACAAGCTGTACAGGTCGTTGTCTGTCAAAAGGTAACGCACCTACAACAATGGGATTATGATGGCCCGCTTGCTTTGCGTTATTTAGTACAGCATGAACAAGCTCTGAAAAACTTTCTACTTGATTATGCTTCACTGTAGCAAACACTCCTTCCGCTAGTATGGTTCGATAAGGTGAAGCAAAAAAGAAAGAAGACCCAGCTTTATAGTCATCTAACAGCTTTGTCGCTAATTCCCTTAAAGCAGTTGTATGATTCATCATTTTACAGCCTCCTATATTTATTTAGACTCCTAAAGTAGCACCGCCATCAATACATAAATTATGCATTGTAATATGGCTTGCTTTATCTGAAACTAAAAACAGAACTACTTCAGCAATTTCTGAAGGAGTTGCTATTTTGTTTAATGGAATTCCTAATCTGTATGTATCTTGCGAACCTGCAATCATTTTTTTAACTCCGTTTTCATCAGTCCAAAGTTGCCGCTGCATTTCAGTATCTGTTGAACCTGGAGAAACTAAGTTACACCGAACGTTATATTTAGCCATCTCTAAACCAAGACATTTTGTAAACATTGTTGCCGCTGCTTTAGACGCTGCATAGGCGGACATATGCATTCGTGGTACAGATGCAGCATTTGAGCCCACCGTTACAATCGAACCAGACTTGCGAGACATCATACGTCGGCTCACTGAACGAGATACATAAAAAACACCATTGGAATTAACTGAAAAGACCTCATTCCACTCTTCGTCGCTCAACGAATCAATAGGACTCATACGAAGTATGCCAGCAACATTAACTAAAATTTCAATTGGCCCCATTTCATTTTCAATTTGATTGACAACATCTTCAACACATACGCTGTCACGAACATCTGCGACAAATGCTTTAATAAAAATACCTTTAGCTGTTAGATCAAAAACAAGTTTATCGAGTGCAGTTATATTTTTATCTACAGCAACAACTTGTACACCATACTCACCAAGCATGCGTACTACTGCTTCCCCAATACCTTGGGCAGCACCTGTAACGAGTGCCACTTTTCCTGTAAGATTCATATAGCCACTTCCCTTCCTTAAAATGTATGTAATTGACAAACTAAAATACAAATTACTTTTTTGTAAAACAAGTAGATTTTATATAGTTTGTCAATTAAGAGATAAATTTTAGGGTTTCATTTATCTATCATCAATTTATTGATAATGATTATCACTATCAATATAACAATTAAAATGATAATACTTCTCAATTAAACAGTCAATATATTTTGTATTTTATTGGTTGAAAAACATAAAAATTAACATTCTGTATTCGTCGTATTTCCATATAAACCTCATTAACTACTCATTAAGGCTATAAATATAGTCCTTCTCTATCTTATACAAAATAAAATAACCAACCCTAAATAGGATCGGTTATTTTATTATCTGTTATTTTATTTGTTTTTTTGCTTATATGTGAGATATGCTAAAACACTCTTGCTATTTGTATACTTCGGATTATTTCCCTTTCGCGGTTCACGTGAATATGTTCTTTCATATCCAGGCACCTCAGGCATATCTTTTAAAAATTGCATAACTTCAGTTTCTGTTCCTTCAATACGTACACGAATCATTGTTATTGCTCCCTGCTAAATATATTCCACTCTATCAAGTATATCGATTACTATAAATCTCACAAGATAGAAAATATGTCATATTCTCAATCATTGATCACTATATTTTCTCATTAGTAATTCAATCGGGCCTCTTGTAAGACGGGATCGCCAAATATAGGACATAATAATTACAATTATAAAGAAGACAATAGACCACATAAGCGAAATATATAGAGTTTGACTTCCTAACAAATTTCCAGCTGCTAAAACAAATAAAAAGAGGACGTGACCAATATAATGTGTTAATGCCATTTGTCCTGTTAGAATAAGAGATTTTGTAATTACATTTTTAGTGAAAATTTCTGTGACATATATACATAAGATAATCACGATAATAGCCGTGCTTGAACTAGATAAAATATAAAATAGATTTGGAGGCATAGGCTTTGTGGAAAAAATATATATTGCAATGTCTCTGCCTATATAGGGGCTTATTGTTTTAATTAAAAAAAATGAAAGACCTTCTAATACAATACATGCAAAAGAGGAATACCATAATAATTTTTTTCTTATATCATTTCGCGTAAAATCTAACCTTCCTAGCCACATACCGAGTAATAAGAAGCAAAGCCAAGGAAAAATAGGATGAAATCCATTGAATAAGAGATTACGTAAAAAACCTGCTAGCGTCCAAAATGCAGGATATTCATGGAAAGATGCATCCCAGCCTTTCGTATAATCAAATATAAGTTGAAAAATTTGCGCTGTAGTTAAAATTCCGATGAAAGAATATAGAAGAGTACGATTTGATGCGACAATATAAAAAGAGGATAGAAACATATAAAATGCATAATAGTGTAATATATCAGCACTCCAGCCGACTATATATAAGAATATTCCCAGTATGAATAAAAAGATTGCCCTTCTCCAAGTTGTATGCTTGCTCTTTTTTATAAGAGTAGGGTCTTTCGTTATACGTGCTCGTTTGGTCATAAGAGAGATACCAATTCCAGCTAAAATAACAAATATTGCAGACGCTCTTCCTTCAAAAAGGCCTGTGAAATTAATAATCCACGCTGCCCCATTACCATCTGCTCCCATTGCTAGTTTATAATTCACAATGACCATTCCAAATATCGCAAGTGCCCTAGCGAAATCGAAACCTGTTATTCTTTTTGATTTTTCAACCATAGTATTACTCCCCTTTATAAAATACTCTTTACCGTTAGACTCCAAATTTCTTCAACATGGAGATTGAATGAACTTCCTACATATTTATCTAACCCCTCTACAACTAAAGTAAGCAATTGTGCCTTCGCTTCAATTTTTTCATTTTTTAGTACTCCTAGCTCAACTCCAAAGTGTAAAATTTCAATAAACCCTTCTAAATAATCCTGTAATATTTCCTGTAACCAGTCTCCATACTTTTCTTCGCGCATGCTCAACACAACGTATTCATTTAATATCTTGGAGTAATAAACGTCTTTTTTTTGAACTTGTATCATACGAATTCCGTCATGAATAAGCTGTGTTTCGAAATTTTCTTTACTATATTTACAAATTGAAAAAAATTTAGAGAAATTAATTTCTTTTACAATTACTTTAAACAATTCTTTAATTAATTCTTCTTTTGAAGAAAAGTAATAATAAATGGCAGGTTTAGTCACACCTACTTCTTTTGCAATCATAGATAAACTGGTTTTTTCAAATCCATTTTCGGCAAATAGTTTATATGCAGCTTCTAATATTTGTTCATATTTGATTGACATGGTTTTTAATCTCCTTTTTATTTACTTACCGGTAGGTAAATTGTAAAGGAAATTATTTCTATTTTCAATAGACGAAATGCAATTTATTTTGAATGGAATAATGCGTTGATAAAGTTTCACTTTATGAAATCCGTTATTATGTTTAGTGGTTTATTAGCTGGAGTTCTTGTTGGTTCCATGGCTGGAAGATTCATTGATCAATATTCCAAGAAAAACGTACTTTTATATGCAGGGTTTGGCCGTTATATTCAAATATTTATGATATAATTTATATGATTCTGTTTTTTAGAGAGGGGATTCGTTTGTTTCATCTTTTTATTATTACAAGTTTATTTTTTTATATAAGCGCAGCTTTACTTGTTTCTCGAAATAATTTATTAGCAGGCATACTTGCACTTTTGGGTGTTGGAACAACCCTTTTTACACTATTTACATACAAAAGAAAAAAACATAAAAAGAAAGATAGTTGTTTTGATGTAGGCGATTTATTCGGTGGGTGCTGTGAGTGCAGCTTAGATTCTTGTGATGGAGATTGTAATGGTTAACAAGTATATAGAAAAAGTACTTTACATAGTTCCATGCCATCGAAAGCCGTCCCGTTGTTTTCATATGAACGGAACACCTTTACCTATCTGCGCGAGATGTACAGGTATTTTAATCGGCTATCTTTTTATCCCATTTTTATTATTTATAACCTATACTGTGCCAATTTCAATCGGTATATTAGCGCAAATTCCAATGTTTGTTGATGGATATACACAATTGAAAAAGTGGCGCGAGAGTAATAATTTGTTACGTATTTTGACGGGACTGCTTAGTGGATTCGGCTTATCAGTGTTAGTTGTGTCTGGAGCTAGGTTATTTGTTACATATGTACAAATCGTCTTTATTGTTACTACCAAATACTGACCTTTTCATATATAGACAGTGGAAAGCGCGATGAGCCAAACTCATCGCGCTTTTTCTTGTTATCTTTCGCATAAAAAAATTTAGTAGTATAACGCGTAAATATTTATTACTATTCCCTATAAATTTTCAAGTCAAAAAAATTGAAATTCCTCTTTTGAACCCGTAATATATACTCTGACTCAAAAAGTTCGAAGATAAAATAAAAAGGAGGACTTTTATACGATTTTCATTTTAACAAAAGATTGAGAGGTTATTCTATGTGGCATAATAAAAATGTATGGGTTGTTCTAACAGGTGAATTTATTGCTGGGATCGGTTTATGGCTTGGAATTTTAGGTAATTTAGAATTCATGCAAAAGCATGTTCCCTCTGATTTTATGAAATCCGTTATTATGTTTATTGGTTTATTAGCTGGAGTTCTCGTTGGTCCCATGGCTGGAAGATTTATTGACCAATATTCCAAGAAAAACGTACTTTTATATGCAGGATTTGGCCGTGTAGTAAGTGTTATTTTTATGTTTTTCGCTATTCACTACGAAAGTATATCATTTATGATTTTATTTATGATCGCCATTCAAATTTCTGCTGCTTTTTATTTCCCTGCCTTGCAATCTGTTATCCCACTTATTGTTCAGGAGCATGAACTATTACAAATGAACGGAATTCACATGAATATCGGAACAATCGCTCGTATTGTTGGTACTTCGCTCGGCGGTGTTCTTCTCCTTGTAATGAGTTTGAAATATATGTATGCTTTTTCGATGGCTGCATACGCATTTTTATTCTTTTCTACTTTTTTATTGAACTTTGAAGATACAAAAACAAATATTACAAATGAAAAGAAACGTCAAAATACAAGTTTTATGGAAGTATTTCGCATTTTAAAAGAAATCCCAATTGCGTTTCGCGCTTTAATTTTAAGTATTATTCCACTATTATTTATTGGTGGTTTTAATTTAATGGTCATAAATATTAGTGAAATGCAGCATGATACAACAATTAAAGGGTTTATTTATACAATTGAAGGTTTAGCTTTTATGCTTGGTGCGTTTGTCATTAAACGTTTATCCGAACGTGTTTCATCATATAAGTTACTGTATATCTTTTCATTTTGTATTGCTTTCTCCCACTTATCTCTCTTTTTCAGCGATATAAAATGGATGACACTTGTCTCTTTTGGTATGTTTGGTTTTAGTGTTGGCTGCTTCTTTCCTGTTATGTCAACAATCTTCCAAACGAAAATTGACAAAAGTTACCATGGACGTATATTCTCATTCCGTAATATGTTTGATCGTGTAATGTTCCAAATTGTCTTACTTGGAACTGGTTTTTTCTTGGATACAATCGGATTGCAATATATGGTACTTATCTTTGGTGTTATTTCTTTATTTATTATTTTCATTTCAGTTTTACATCAAAAACAAGTAAGCAAAAATACTCCTCAAGCACCAAATATGTAGGAGCCATCTCATTTTTGAGATGGCTTCCCTTATTATAAAATCAGTTCACCGAAATCTCCTGTTTTTATGTTTCCACTGTTTGCTTCATCAGTATCAATGTGCATGTCTAAAGCGTATGTATCCTTCACTCGGACTAACACTTGATTAAAAGTTAATCCTCTATCACCTTTAACTTTAACACTCACATATTGTCCATCACTCACTTGAAACTGAGCTGCATCTTGTGGTGTCATATGAATGTGCCGCTCAGCAACAATTACCCCTTTATTAATTTGAATTTCACCATTTGGACCAATTAAGGTAATACCAGGTGTTCCATCAATGTTTCCTGATGAGCGAAGCGGAGCATTTATACCAAGATTACGTGCATCTGTTTTCGAAATCTCTACTTGTGTAAATTTGCGAACAGGTCCAAGAATTCGTACTTTCACAATTTCTGCTTTATCTGTTTTGATTGTAAGTGTTTCTTCTGCTGCGAATTCTCCTGGCTGAGAAAGCCCTTTTGCTACCGTTAACTCATAACCATTTCCAAAAAGCTTTTCTAAGTCTTCCTTTGTCACATGAATATGACGATTTGATACACCAATAGGAATTTGTTTCATTATTTATTTCTCCTTTTGTCGATATACACTCTCTATTATTTCCTGCTTTTTAAAAATTAGTTATAAAAATAGCAGATAATCTAACAGTTTGAGTTTTATATATATATGTATTATTTTTATTATGAAAAATACGGTAAAGGAAATTTTATTATCATCGCTATTTTTATATTCCCGCCAAAAATGGTAAAATGAATTTATGTGTGTTTTCAGAAAAACAAAATAATACGAATACCAAGATAAATTTTAATAACAACAATAGTATTTTAGGGGGCGTTATTCATGAGTTACACGCTATCAACTCGAATGAAAGCATTTCAATCATCAATTTTTAGTGAACTAGCAGCATATAAAAAAAAGAAACTGGCAGAAGGTCATGAAATTATTGATTTAAGTATTGGAAATCCAGATATGCCACCAGCTGATATTGTAATAGAAACACTAGTAAGCGCGGCAAATGAAAGAAATAATTACGGATATACATTAACAGGTACACAAGAATTTCATGAAGCTGTAACAGAATATTATGAGATGAATCACCGTGTTACTTTAAATGCTGATAATGAAATCTTATTATTAATGGGATCACAAGACGGGCTTGTTCATTTACCAATGGTTTTTGCTGATTCAGATGATATTATTCTTGTTCCAGATCCTGGTTACACAGCATACGCAACAGGACTTGCAATGGCAGGGGCAACGCCGTATTTTATGCCATTACAAAAAGAAAATAATTTTCTCCCTGATTTACATACAATTCCAAAAGAAGTTGCTCTAAAAGCAAAAATGATGATTTTAAACTTTCCTGGTAATCCAGTACCAGCAATGGCAACGGAATCATTTTTTACTGATGTGATTGCTTTTGCAAAAGAATATAATATTATTGTCGTTCATGACTTCGCTTATTCTGAATTTTATTATGATAATCAAAAGCCTATTAGCTTTCTCTCGGTTCCTGGAGCAAAAGACGTCGGTGTGGAAATCAACTCTTTATCTAAAAGCTATAGCTTAGCTGGCAGTCGTATTGGCTATATAATCGGAAATAAAGAAATTGTCGGAGCGCTCAAGCAATTTAAATCAAATACAGACTATGGCGTCTTTCTTCCCATTCAAAAAGCAGCAACTGTTGCTCTAAAAGAGGGTGCTTCATATTGCGCAGCAAACCGGTCAATCTATCAAAAACGAAGAGATACATTTATTGATGGCCTGACAGAAATAGGTTGGTATGTCGAAAAACCAGCTGGGAGCATGTTTATATGGGCAGAAATTCCAAAAGGCTATACTTCTTTAGAATTTGCATATTCATTAATTGATCGTGCTAATGTCGTTGTTACACCAGGTCATGCGTTTGGTCCACATGGAGAAGGCTTTGTTCGCATTGCCCTTGTTCAAAATGAAGAAAAATTAAAACAAGTAGTTAACAACATTAAAAATAGTGGCATTTTTTCTAATGAGAGTGCTTTAATCAAAAATTAAATACAAATTAAAAAAACAACATAAAAACCCTCTTTCTTTTTAGGCGAGCGAGAGCATCTGGCCATGCATAGAAGCGGTCAGATCCTTTTTCTGTCACATGCAAGGTTTAAAACAAAAGGAGAACGCAAGTAGCGGTCATGTTGTTCTACATAGCAGCGACTTAGATAGCAAAAAATTAAAATGGATTTATATAGTAACTGCACAATGCACAATAGTATATAATCAAGGAGGTAATGCATGAGTAAAATTAACATTCAAAGCATTCTGCCGCATAGGTACCCATTTTTAATGATCGATGGTATTGTTGAAATGGAATCCGGCAAGTGGGTAAAAGGGTATAAAAATATAAGTTGCAATGAATGGTTTATAACAGAATCACAAATGACGATGCCACACATGTTAATTGTTGAAGCAATTGCACAGCTCGGAGCATTTGTGAACGAGGAAAATAGTGATGGATTGGGATTTCTCTCATCATTAGAAGGAGTAGATTTTTCAGGATCCGTTCAGCCTGGTGATCGATTAGACCTATATTATGAAGTTATTCGCAATAAACGTGGATTCGTTCTCGGAAAAGGTCATGCCTCTGTAAATGAGAAAACCATTGTCAGTGTAGATAAATTATTAGTGTATATGAAATCTGAATAACAATGAGGCCAAAGTCAGGTTTACAAAAATTAGAACAGTGATACTTTAACTCACTGTTCTTTTCTCTTTCTAAAAACGATCACTTTTAAGATCCTTTTGCTCCATAACCTTTGATGTTTATTTTTACACTATATTTGATTGGAACTTTACTAAATGTTTTATCCCAATCTTTTTTGACCTTTTCCCATTCTTTTGGATATTTAATTCTTAATCTGTTTCCAAAACCGGCAACATCGACCTGGTACTCTTTTTGAATTTTTTTTAATGTATGGCTCACTAACCGATTCACTTCTTTTTTAGCAGCTTTTTCAGCTCTTGTTAGAAATTTATTTTTAAAAGGAGTTTCCGAAGTAACCCAATTTTCAGATATCCGCCCCTCTGATTCGATATTTACATCAAAAGAAATTTTGTTTCCTTTAACGTGTGGAGTGATTGTACTTTTCATAGACGCCACCTCATACATAATCGGTTGTCCTGTCTCTTTATCAACACCTTTTACTAAACCACCTTTTCCCTTCCCTGTTATCCAGGTTAAGCCTTCCAATTCCTTTTCAGACAAAAAACCATGCAGTTTTTTTGTCTTTCCTTTTATGATAGCAGCTCCCGAAAATTTTACTTCCCCTTTTGCTGATACCACATTTTGTAAAAGAAAACTGGACTCTGATTGCATCTTACCTGGTAATTTAGCAAGAGGAACAGGAGGTAAAATCCTTGATGTTCTATATTGATTATCTGCAATTCCATACAGACGAAGCGCCGGAATTTCTCCGGTTTCCTTCATTTCTAACGTCTTACTAGCTCGCTCTTTGCTAATTAACATGAGGCAGCTTGGTCGAATCTCATTATCACGAAGAAACACATCTAGTAACTTTTTCAAACTATACGTACGAGCGAGATTTGCACTAATAACCATCACTTTCGTATGGTGGAAAATTACGGGGCGATCTCTTCTTAATGAAACTTCACGAATCATTTGATGAAGAGAATCTCCCGTTTCAGAAACATTCGTATAGGCTTTTTCTTGCGATGCCCCGCCCTTCCCCCCACTGGATGATTGCGGTTTAACAAATTGATAGGTAGTGGTTATAAGGTTTTTTTTTGAATATCCGCCGCCTTCTTCTTCTAGTGCTTTTTCAATAGTCGCCTCCTTGCCCTTATCAAATGCTAAACCTACTTCAAAACCAAGCTCTTCAATTTCATGACTACTCCAGCATCCTGTAAGAGAAAAAAGGAAAAGTACTGATGGTAAAATTAGGAGGAATCTTATATTATTGAGATTTCGTTTCATTCTTTCCCTTCCTCCATCTCACAATCATAAGGAAAAAAATTGGCAATACACCGAATAAAAACAAAGCAGCATTTCCAATCATATCTCCCAGTATGAATAAGTCGTTAGTATTCTTTGGGATTAAAGCAATGATGTAAACAACTGGTAATAACCCATACATAAATGAATGAATATTCTTTTTAAAAAGTTGAGCTAATCCAAAAGCAGCAGCATAGTAACAGATTGTATAAGTTGAAAAGATTTGCATAATCCATATTACAAGTAATAAAGATTCAAACCGTTCAAATATTAAACCAGGAATTTCAAAACTTCTCATGAGATCAAACGTTGGCCATGTTCTCGTTACTACTCCATCGATAGAAAACGCTCCAATTACCATCACAACTGTAATTACATAAAAAATCAAAGGAATAGCAATTCCAACTAATACAACTTTTACACCTTTGTCCGGCTTCTTCATAAACACTAAAAGGAGCAACATGATTTCAGCACCTGAATAAGCGAGAGTTGTTGTTTTGATCCCTTTTAGTACTGGCATAACACCCAATCCTAATACGGGACGGAGATTATCTATCTCAAATATCCCAATACTCATAAAGGCAGTCAGCAAAAAAAGAAAGACTGTAATTGGGAATATAATCCCAAACATACGAGCCATTGGATTTATGCCGCCTATCATCAAATAGAGACTTACCCACATAAATGTCATAATAATAGCCCAGCCAGGGGTTCCTTCCAGTAAAAAGAAACTTGTTACTTCCTCCAATATTCTTACTTCAAATGAGGAAAGGGTACAAAAATAAACGATAATAGATAGACTAAGTAACCCACCTATCCATTTTCCTACAATGTCTTGGCTGAATTGATAAAATGTTTTTCCAGGAAATTGCTGGCTTAATTTTACAATGATTACCCCCATAATCATCGCTATCAACCCGCCTAAAATAACAGTTATCCAAACATCTGGTGTTTTCACTTTCTCTGCAGCTGTTCTAGGTAAGGTGAGAATACCTGCTGCAAGTACATAATTGATAAGAATGACAGCTGCTTGTGAAGTCTCAATTCGATCTTTAGGGTTGGTAATCATCGCTGGTCACTTCCTTTTCAAAGTTAGCTATCCTTTTCGTATTGGATCTTTCGTATTTAGCATCTTTGGACGACGTTTCATCATCTGAAATGGAGCCCGAACTATAAAGTCTTTCCAATCACTTGATCGATAAGGAACAGCTGGACTAACATAGGGCACGCCAAAACTCTTCAGCTTTACCAAATGACCGCATAAGAAGAGAAAAAACAGAACGAGCCCGTACAATCCAAACAAGGCCGCGCAAAACATTCCTACAAAGCGAAGGATGCGAAGTGGAATCGCTGTGCTATAATGTGAGAGCGCAAATGATGAAATGGCCGTTGCGGCTACTACGATAACCATAATAGGACTAACAATTCCAGCTTCTACCGCAGCCTGCCCAATGATCAGTCCGCCAACGATCCCCATGGCCGAGCCAATTGGTTTTGGCAACCGCAGTCCGGCTTCCCGTAAAATTTCGATAGCTACTTCCATAAGCAGTGCTTCTATAATCGCGGGAAAAGGAACACCTATCCGTCCTCCTATGATAGAAATAGCTAACTTAGTCGGAATTAATCCAGGGTGAAACGAGATAAACGAAATATACAAAGCAGGTGTATAAAGAGCAATCATAGCTGCTCCAAAACGTAACAGACGGATAAGCGTGCCAGAAATCCAACGTTCATAATAATCTTCTGGCGATTGCATCATCATGCTAAATGTAACTGGGGCGATTAATGCAAAAGGTGTTCCGTCTAATAAAATTGCAACCCGCCCTTCCATCAATGCAGCAATGACGCGATCAGGACGCTCTGTACTCTGTACTTGTGCAAAAAGACTGAAGTAATTATCTTCAATGAGCTGCTCTACATATCC
The DNA here is from genome assembly GCF_037104725.1 of Bacillus bruguierae. Classification (NCBI taxonomy): domain Bacteria; kingdom Bacillati; phylum Bacillota; class Bacilli; order Caryophanales; family Bacillaceae; genus Bacillus; species Bacillus bruguierae. The sequence continues at coordinate 41,492 of NZ_JBAWSX010000019.1, forward strand.
TGATTCCGGTACATTATCAATGTCAATTTTCTGAATTCTCCTCTTAACTTCTTCTACTAACTCCGAATCAGCAATCTCTTTCATATAAGCAACGACAAGGTCTTTTTTTGCCCGCTTCCCTACTTGGAATTTTACTAATGATAAGCCTGCATTTTCACCATGCCGTCGTAAAAGAGCGGTATTATCGCTTAAAATTTCTGTGAAACCTATCCGCGGACCTCTGACTGACACCTCTGAGATAGGCTCTTCTACGTTCCGGGTTCTCCCTTTCGTTGTACTAAGAATTAATACATCTGGTGAGCCATCAATCAACAGTGCCGTTGAACCTGTCAATACTTTTGACATCAAATCTTTTATATCATAAACTTCTTTTACTTCACTAATGGAAAGGACTTGCTCTTTAATAAACTCTTTTGAAACTGTACCTTTCATGTAAGACGAGTCATGTTTATATTCTTCATAAAAATTACTCATTAATGATTTCATAATGTGTGTGTCGATGAGCTCTTTATCTGACAATCCTTCCACAAAAATGATTGCCGCTTGAATACCAGTACGCCCAATGTTAAACTCCCGAAAGTGCACATCTGAGTGTTCACTAATTTCTTGCTTTACAAGTTCCAAGTCCAAAGTGAAATCGCCTATAAACTTTTCTTTTGGATCTGAAATAGAACTAACTTTCTGCTCTCTCATTCTTATCACTCTTTCTCTTAAAAAGCTTAGTGTGCATCCAAATTAAGTGGTAGCCTAATACCATATTAACTTCAGTGGCAATCAAAAGATTTTCATTAGTATTGCAGCAAATGGTTTCTAGACTGAGAGGATATTGATAAAGTTATTCTTCTGTGGTTGACCTCAAAATAAATACAGTTGATCATTTATTCTTTTATTTCCCTTCTAATTTATGAATCCAACTAAAAATTTTTGAAATCATATACGGGATGAACAATACAATAAAAGCTTGCCCAAAAACTTTCCACTCCGGAAGGTAGGAAACAATCGTTTTCCACATTTTAACCATCCTAAATCATCAAAATTTCTTACGCATTATTATGTGTGATGCGCGGAAATTTAATCCAACAAAATACGCTTTGCTACCATATAAAAATGTAAACGAAACAGAGGTCACGCTATGAAGCGTGACCTCTGTTTCGTTTATTTATCTTGCATATAAGCATTTACCTCTACTGTTGATAAAAACGGACTTAATTCGTTTTTATAATAAATATATAACTCGTGCATAGCACGTGTGCAAGCCGTATAAAAAAGCTTACGTTCGCTTTCTTTTCTATATTGTTGGTTTGAAGCATTATAAATAATAACAGCGTCAAACTCTACACCTTTCGCTAAATAGGAAGGTATAATAAGTACTCCCGAATCAAACGAAGCTGTTTCTTTTTCGATAAGGTGAAGTTGTACATGTTGCTGTAGTATGTCATATGCCGCTTTGCTTTCCTCGGCAGTTTTACAAATAATCGCTATCGTTTTATGATTATTTTTTTTCAAATATTTAATTCGATTTATAATTCTTTGATGTAATTCTTCATCTGTTTCTACTGCTGTTATAACGGGTTTTCTCCCCTCGCGCTCAAATGGTTCAATACAGTTACCTTCTGAAATAAGTTGCCGTGTGAATTCAATAATTTGTTTCGTTGAACGATAACTACGTGTAAGTTCAATCCTCTTACTCTTTTCCTCTCCATACAAAGCACACAATTGCGAAAAACCATTTTCAGTCGCATGTGCATGTATCGTTTGATTAAAGTCACCAAGTACTGTCATGTTACTATGTGGAAATAATCGCTTCAAAAAGGTAAATTGAAAAACAGAATAATCTTGTGCTTCATCAATAAATATATGCCTTGCAGATGTATTTCGTTGTAAATCTTCGAGCTGATCTTTTATATATAAATAAGGCGTCGCATCCTCATAAGCCATCTGAAAGTGCTGTATGCGTTCTACTGTTTCTTGGCATATTTCTTTCCAATATAGCGGTAATTCATTCTTGCTCGTAAATCTCTCTGCAAACAACGGATTTGCAAACAACTGTACATAAACCGCAGGTACATTCATGAATTGAAGACCTTTCACTCGTTTACGAAGTGGCTTAAAATGCTTTTTCACAATCATTGCAGCTAACATTTGTTGTTCACGTTCAAAATCATCAAATGTATTAGCATCATATTGTTTCTCTTGTTGAAGTTTTTTATGAATTTTAGCATACGCTTCTTTATCTAATAGCTGTATCTCTTCTTCCACCCAAAGTTCTTTTCGTTCTAGCAGCTCTCTTTTCTTTAATTCTTTTAGTAGCCACTCAGAAATTAATTTTATTCGATTAGGAATCCTCATCGACAGAGGAAAAGAATAAAATTTCTCTTTTATTTCCTCTTTTGATATTAATAAATTTCCGCGGAACTTCACATCTTTAAAAAGCATTCCACCTTGTCTCAAATACGTCACATAGTTATCTACAATTTTCAAAAAAGACGCACTTGCTTTATATTGGATACCTTGCATGCGTACTAAGTATTTTGAGTCTTCTTTCCCCGCAAGTACATATTCCATTTGCGTAAACGGATCTTCTACATGAAAGTTTTTTTCTATATGCTCCTCTACATAGTCTTGAAATGTTGTTTGCTTCATATTCTCTTCTCCTAATTCAGGAAGAACAGTCGATATATAACTATTAAACATTGGATTAGGAGAAAAAAGAATGATTTGATCTGCATGTAATGTATCTCGATATCGGTATAGTAAATAGGCCACACGCTGCAATGCAGCCGATGTTTTTCCGCTTCCTGCTGCTCCTTGCACAATGAGTAAACGACTCGTTTCATTACGAATAATTTGATTTTGTTCTTTCTGAATCGTAGCAACGATACTTTTCATTTGTGTGTTCGCATTCTTCCCTAACACCTCTTGTAATAATGCATCACCAATTGTTACTCCCGTATCAAACATACTTTCCATTTGACCGTTACGAATGATAAATTGTCTCTTTAAAGTTATTTCTCCTGTAATCATTTCATTTTGCGCCTTATACACGACCGATCCCAACGAATAATCATAATACAGACTAGATATTGGTGCTCTCCAATCATAAACAAGAAATTGTTCTGTACTTTCGTCAAAAAAGGAATGAATGCCAAGATAAATTTGATCAGGACTTCTTTCACTTTCTTCTAAAAAATCAATTCTCCCAAAATACGGAGATTGCTCTAGTCGTTTTAACATGGTAAGCTGCTTATCTGCATGATAGTGACTACGTTCTCTTTCCGCTAACAACTCTGCTTGTTGCTTTATACTTGCTGCTGTTTCAATAGCCTCTTCAGCATTATCAAAGTTAACTGTTACATCGTCCCAAAAGTTTTTTCGAATATGAACTACCTCTTTTTGCCCGCTACTTACATATTGTTGGAGACTCTCCACACGCTCTTGAATTTTTTTTACAACTTCCTCTATTCGATGCTGTTCTCTCTTCTGCTCTCGTTCATACTGCTCCATATTGTCACTCCTTATCGACAAAAAAATTTGACCAAAAGTTTGACAAACACAGGTGTTTTTGATAAAATAAAATTGGGTAATTATAGAATGAAAGAAAATATTTTCTAGTGGTCATTTTTTCATTTTAACATATACATCTTTCTTAGTTCAATGAAAATAGATACCGTTATCAAACAATTCCACTCTGTATGAGGGCGTTCATTAAAATTCCAGACTTTTTACATATTAAATAAAAAAATCGATTCCTTAATAAGGAATCGATTTTTCATTTGGCGTATTCAATTACTTCTTATCCTTTCACTTCATTGAATTTCGATCACTCTACTATTTCCATTCTTCGCAATTTGGACTTTTGCATACATCCTTTCCCCTTTCACAAGGGCAACAGGAACTTCACGTGTACTTCCAATCGTAACATATCCATAGTTTATATATCCTTTTATCCAGATTCCTTTTTCTTTCGGGTAGTCACCGAGCTTTATTTGATCTATGCGATAATTCTTTCCTTGTTCTTTCTTCAATTTTATAAACACAGGTGTTTTTGTTTCTTTTTTTGTTTCACGATTCAACATCATTTCGTTTGCTTCCGCTTCTATTTTGAGAGAAAACCAGACTTTTTTCATATCTTCTAATTCTTTCACTGGATTTTCCAATTCTAGTAATACAATATTACTGTTATAATAGTTCCATTCTTGTTGTGTAACAGTACCTAGTAAAATAAAAGCAGAAAGTATACTTACTAACCATACGTGTGTTTTCTTGTATGTTCTGTTATATTTTATAACGCCCTCTTGTTTTTGCTGCTTTTTTGTTTGTAACAATACAACACCTGCCAGAAACAGCATCCAGCTTAATCCATAATTTCCAATGTAATTTGTCTCATACATAATAAGATTCGTAAACAAATAGATAACGATACCAATTCTCTTTATTACAGTATCCCTTACATATAACATGCCTAGTACAAGAAATAATATATATCCGCCATGAGCACTTACAATAAACCAAGGATCTGCACCTTCGTATTTTCCTAACAAATAGAAAAATGCATATATCATTCCAAATCCAACACTATTTCGTAATAAAAATTTATTTTTCCGTACAATCGCAAAAATGAGAAAGCCAATATGGATGAGTACGAGATACCCCATACCCGCTATATATTCCGCATTTCTTATACATTCACTTATGATGACTCCTTCTAATAACCACCATAAACTATATTGTTCTGCCTTATATTTTGCAAATAACCAATACCCAAATACGCAACTACCATACAACACTCCCCATATGTAATGGTGACTTGTTACAAGCGTTGTAATTCCTGCTGTGATAGCAAAAACAAATAAAAAAATTCGCAAAAATTTTGCTGTTATTTTTTTGTATCCCCAAATCCCAAGCACACTTAGCGTGGCGCCTACAATCATCATTATGCTGCTTTCTCTTACTGTTTCCCATAAAATGAAGTAAAGACTCGCAAGGAAAAGAACACTTCCTATTGAACTCACTAAAACATATAGCACATATTCTCCTATTTGCCGAGGGTTTGTGTTCGTTTGTTTCTTTTTTTCTTGCCAAGTGAAAAATACCTGCGAAATAACAACAAACAAACCGACAAGTCCCATCAATATATAAGAGATATTCATAGTTAAATTTACAAAGAGATTCGTTATGTCTATCAATGCATACAATGACCAAGACGTTAAGATTGCACCAGTTGTTATTTTATATAAATGTCCTTCTTTTATTTTTTTGAATATGATCAAGTATGTGACTGTCATGAATATTGCACACACGACTTTTACCCAGTAGCTAGGCTCTCCTCCCTCATATAAACATGCAAGATATACCATCCATAATCCTAATAGGCTAGCTGTATAAAATAAATAGCGACCCGGTATTTTTCGTTCTAGGCGGTACCAAATAACTAAGGCAATCGTTATAATAATAGATTGCCATTTGTGCGAAACAACAAACCACGTCGTTTCATCTATATTTGATAAAAAGAAAAGCAATGCTCCGCCGCCAAGTACATACCACTCTGGTTTTTTGTCAGTAAAATAAAGATATAATACTGGAAGTAGCCAACTAATAGAAAGCCAAATTTTCTCAGTTTCAATACCGTAAATATTTCGAAGCATCCAACATGACCACGCATAAGCGAGATATATGGTTACACGCATCCCTCTTATAAACAACACATTTGCAAACAGTACATTTCTTATCGCAAAATACCATGCGATTGCAATGATGGGTACTCCTAATACCGTTAAACTTTGATACAACGTTAACCATGAATAACGCATCGACATTGTTAAAACGATATAAGCACCAAGTAAAGACCATACTCCAAGTATTCTAAAAATATCATCTTTCCAGTCCTTCATTCCCACCCCTCCTTCTACAAGTGTATTCTTTTTATTCATATTTTTCACTTACAATTTATATATTTTCCCATTTTTTGATTTTCATTACGCAATCTATGAAAAAAAGAAAGCTCGATGTTTCTCTTTTTTTATAGAAACATTGAGCCTCTGAGACAATCTATTCTATCTTTAATAATTCTGTTATGGCTTTTATCACGACCTCTGGATTCTCCAATTGAATCGAATGACCGTTCTCTGTTTGAATATGCTTCGTACAGTTCGTTAATCCACATAACAACTGCTGCTGCTCTTTCCATATTGGATCTGCATTATTAGAACTAATTACAACTACTGGTAAGTTTTCTCGTAAATTCTCTGCTTGTTTTACTTGTTTCGCTGATTCTTCACTGTACAACATTTCCTTATACACTGCTTCATATGCTCCAGGAGTATACCCTACATGCTTTACATGATTTTGAACTGGCGTCGGAAGACTCCTCCCTCCTACTGGTATTTTTAATAAGCGCGGTAAACCAACCGAAGAGGTGATATATCCTAATCTCATCTGCTTTAAGCTTTTTACGTATTGTTGTGACCTACCTGTGTCCATTTCCTCTTTCAAGTATCGATTTTCATGGACCGCATCAATGAATACAATTCCCGCTACTTCATCAGGATATTGACTTGCAAATAAGCGCATATTTAGTCCTGCAAATGAATGTCCTACTAAAATATAAGGGAGAGAAATTTTCATTTTGTCTAAAGTCATTTTCAAATCATTCACTACTTCTTGACTCGTCGATAAACCACTTCTCGTATCGCTCCAGCCATATCCAGCCCGGTCAAAAGAAACCACTCTTGTAAATTTTGATAATTCAGGCTGGACAAGACACCAAGCTAAACAATTTCCGCTTAATCCGGCATCTAAAATAACAGTAGGATTTCGATTTTCTTCACCAGAAACAATAGCATGAACGTTGCGATCATCGACTTTCACGATACTTCCAGGTTCTTTCGTTTCATTCTTTTTTCTTATGTACAGATTTGCCGCTGTAAACGGAAATAGTACTGTGCTAATTGCTGTTTTTAAATGATAATCAGTTTGAAAAGCCATGACAATAATCGTACCCCCATTCAACTTTTTTTAAAAATTTATGTTCTCGTTTTTAAATAGATTAATTCCATCATTTCTTCACAGTGTTCCTTCAACAACTGTCTTTCCCCAAAAATGTATTCCTCTAAAAATGAGCAATTTTAATTTATCCCGCATTAACGGGCAGTAATACTGCCACCTCAAAATTCAGCGAAAGCAAAGAAGTAAGGTAGGAGATAAACTGCCCGTAAAAGCCCGATTGGTTCAACTAATAATCAGTGGGAGATGAAGAAAACCCCCACTGATTAAAGTTTCACTTTATTCCTCTCCTCACTAGTTGTTCGCCGTTCATTGTGAAATCTCTCTTAAAAATTGTATATTTTCATCAAAATTCAAAAATTTTATCCTATTTTTAAATTTTGGGGTTTACAAAGATTACCTAATTGTATATACTTACATACGTAAGAAAAAATTCCCAAAGGAGGTCGAATGATATGATGAAAGTAACTGTATATGCAGCACCTGTTTCACAATTAAATAAATGTTCGACCACCCATATGGAGAATTAAAAATCGCATTTACTATGATTTTAATTATTCTGCCACAGGAGGTCGAATGCCGTCCTGTGGCTTTTTCATGCCTTGCCGCAGGAGCACTCTGTCTTCCTGTGGCTTTTTTGTGCGATTTTCACATTCTTACAATTTTATACATTTGAGAGGAGTTAAAAATATATGACATTTCATGTATTCTTTTTAACGATTACGATTCAAAAAGCTCGTCTATCCAAAGAAGAACTTGAACATGAACAACGTGTTCAACAAATCATGGACAAAGTAAAAGATCGTCAAATATCGTTTTATAACCACCTATAATTATGAATACCAAATAGCGATGAAAGGAGATGTTTAGGATGAGTTTATCAAAGCGGAAAATTATGATTTGGATTGTAGAGGTAGACTCCGCATAACAAAACTATATAAAGTGAAACTTTAATCAGTGGGGGTTTTCTTCATCCCCCACTGATTATCAGCCCTCACCAATCGGGCTTTTCCCGGATAAAATTTGACATGCAACCTTGTTCTCAATTCTTATTTATTACTTTTTTAAAAGTCTAATGCATTTACTTTACCCTTTACTGTATTCACCTTCTGAGGTTGATGAGAAAGTTGAGTGCATTCGCGAAATGCAAAGTGTTTACAGTCTATACATTTTTTTGTATCCAAATGTTCTAAAGCATAGGTAATTGCATCCCCTGTATGTTCAAAGAAATTCTGTTCCCCAATTTCAACATACAGCCCATTTCTAACTAAAGTTGTTTCGAGTTCAGATTGAATTCCTGAGACTAGAAGTATACCACCTTGTTGTTTAAAAGAATGAACAATACTTCTAAAATAGGACTCTCCTGTAGTATCAATAAAAGGAACTTTTCCCATTCTTAAAATTAAAACTTTGGGTTTATAATGAATAGTTGCTAAAATGTTTTGTTCAAATGTTTGAGCAGCGCCAAAGAATAAAGGTCCTTCTATTGTATAAATACTAATTTGCGGACAATCATGAGTTTTATTCACCACATGTGGTAATAATTTTTCATTCTTTCTTGTATGATCTGGAAGCACTTTAGATATGACGAGCATGTTGCTCATACGTTTTGTAAATAAAATAATAGCTAAAATAAGGCCGATTTCTACAGCTGTTGTTAAACTCGTAAATACAGTAAACAAAAATGTTACAAGTAATACAAGCGAATCTCCACTCTTCATTTTAAGAATGTGAGCAAAATGTTTTTGTTCACTCATGTTCCAAGCTACCACCATTAAAATGGGAGCCATACTAGCAAGTGGAATATGCGAAGCATACGGAGCGAATAATATAAGTATTAATAAAACAAAGATTCCATGAATAACACCTGATATCGGTGAAGTAGCTCCGCTCTTAATATTAGTTGCTGTTCGAGCAATTGCTCCAGTTGCTGGAATACCTCCAAATAATGGTGTCACAATATTAGCAATTCCTTGACCAATAAGTTCTTTGTTGCTGTTGTGCTTACTATTTGTCATACCATCTGCCACTACAGCGGATAAAAGCGATTCAATACCACCGAGCATTGCAATTACAAATGCCGGACCCATTAGCTGTTTGATGCGATCGAACGTAATTTCTGGTACATGAAACTGCGGAAGTGTATTAGGTATCGTACCATATGCTGTACCGATAGTCGGTACATGGCCTGAGAAAAATACCGTTGCAATTAAAGTTGAAATTACAATAGCTACTAATGAACCAGGCACTTTTGGAAAGATTTTTGGTGTTACGAGTATAACAATAAGGCAAATGAAAGCTGTTATAATACTATAAAAATTGATGGTATTAATATGAATAAAGATTTCGTTCAGATTTGCTATAAATGCCTCATGCTTTTTTATACCTGTTAAACCTAAAAAGCTAGCAATTTGTCCCGTAAAAATAGTAACAGCAATACCTGATGTAAAACCAACTGTTACAGGACGGGGGATAAACTTAATTAAAGATCCCAATTTAAAAATTCCCATTAAACATAAAAGAATTCCAGCTAATAAACCCGCCAGTAATAAATTTTCATATCCATAGGTAATTACAATACTTAAAAGAATCGGAACAAAAGCACCTGTCGGCCCTCCTATTTGATATCTTGAACCACCAAATAGCGCAGTAAGAATTCCTGCAATACATGTGGTATAAATCCCATACTCTGGTTTAACCCCAGAAGCTATGGCAAAAGACATAGCAAGTGGAATCGCAACAACTCCGACAATCGTTCCTGAAAGAAGATCCTTTTGAAAGTGCCCCAACGAGTATCCTTCAAATCTTCCTGTAAATAACCCTTTCATTATAAACCCTTCTTTTCCATTTTTAATAAATTCAAATTGTAAATACATTTTTCATGCTCTTATACAGGGAAATCATTAGCTTAATATTTACTATACGTTTTGCTCAAATGACATTCTAATTCACCTATATCTCCACCCTCTTGCACATAGGTTTTCAGCCTTTCTGCTAGAAGTTCTCCCTCTCTGCTATCTAATTTCTCTGTATCTATAAATGATTTAATCCATACCTTATCTGGCGTACTATCTCTACGAAACATTTGACCTGGAATTTCACTCCAAAAACGATTCCATTCATTCAATAATCCTATTTGATCAAATAAAAAGCTTTGAATCCCACATAACCAAGCTGTACAAGCCGTATTTCTCTTTTGACACCCAACTTCATCTTGTAGATGCTGGCATGAAAAACAACAAGAATTTCCACTCTTTATACAAATATCACAAACGTGATGAGCTCCTACAGAGTGAAATATTTCAACGCCATGTTGAATAATAACTTCTTTCTTAACTTCGATACTCAACTTCCTCCTTAACTATAGTTTTATCATCTTCTTCATCTAGTTCTTCCAACATTGAAATCGTATCAATTAAATGGTTATTAAAGATCGATCGTGCAACTTCCAGTAAATTCATAATCATAGGATCCCGAAGAGAATACAAAACTCGTTTCCCGTCCTTGGTACCAACAACAATATTTTTTGCACGTAGTACACTTAGTTGTTGCGAAACTGCCGAACCTTCCTTATTAAGAATACTTTGAAGTTCATTTACACTTTTTTCACCCTCTGACAACAATTCAAGAATACGTATCCGTAAGGGATGTGATAAGGCTTTAAAAAAGTCAGCCTTAAACTGTTGCATTTCGTTTCCCATTCAAACGCCTCCATAACTTACTTTTACTTTTAAAGACTTTAGCAGTATTCTATACATCTTCAAATGTTTGAATATGTATAGAATACTGCTATACTCAATAATTTTCAATACAAATTTTTAAGTATAGGTAACGAATGAAAATCAAATAACCCATACGTATATTTTAATTATTCGTATTATATTTATACTTAGAACGAAAAAAGACCAGTTACAATCTGAACTGGTCTTCTTTCTATTTCTTATTTCTTTTCAATTTAAAAAGCCTTACTATGTTTGAAATAATCGTCTTCATTACGGCATAGGTTGGTACCGCTAAAATCATTCCAATAATTCCAGCAAAATTTCCGACACCAAGAATTAAGATGATAATTGTTAAAGGATGAATATTTAGTTTTTCACTCATAATTCGTGGTGATAAAATATTACTCTCAAATTGCTGAACAATCGTTACCACAACAATAACCCATACCGCCTGCATCGGCGATACAAATAGCCCAACAATAACCGCTGGTGCTGCTCCAATAAACGGACCTAAATTTGGAATAATATTCGTAAATGCTGCCACAATCCCTAAAATAAAAGCATAAGGCAACCCAATGATTAAATAACCAACAAACGTGAAAGCTCCGACAAATAAACAAACAAGTGCTTGGCCTTGAATGTACGCCGCAAGGGTTTCATTCGTTTCTTTAAAAACACGAAGCCCTTCTTCACGGTATGATTCCGGTAAAAAACGAACTGCTGCTCCAGGGAATTTATGACCATCTTTAAACATATAAAACAAAATAAATGGAACTGTGAAAACAACTAATGCAACGTTTGTAATAATTCCAAATAATGCAGTTGCACTCGCTGTAAGTGTATTGGGTATTTCTTTCAAATACGTAAGAGCATTCTTTTCTAATGTCTCTAACGAAACATAATCCTGTGTTGTAAGCCATTGAAATAGCCTATGATTCGATAAATCTGTTATGTATTCTCTCCCTACTTTAATATACGTTGGCATGTTCGTTACTAAATCCATCAGCTGATGAGATACAGTTGGAACTACAACACCGACCGCAACAGCTATTAATGTAATAATAAATACATACAGTAACAAAATGGATAAATTACGCGGTACTTTTTTGTTCTCTAAAAAAAGCAGCACGGGATTAAACATAAAATACAAAAATGCCGCAATTAAAATAGGGAAAAATAAAGTGGATATAAAAATACCGATTGGTTGAAATAAAAACGAAATTTTTGTACAGATAAAAATAATCGCTACAACCATCAATACTTCTAATGTCCAAAAATGAACTTTTGATTTCAAAAAAAGTGCCTCCTTTTAAATTTCTTTTATAATTGTAACAAATTGAAGTAAAAATTTATATGTTATTTCCTCGTTCTTTATTCCAAAACATAAATAAATACACTACAATAAAGACATATATAGTAAAACTTTTGGCAGTGGAGTTTTCATTCCCTGCTGATTATTAACCAATCGGACTTTTACGGGCAGTTATCCCCTGCTTATCTCCTTTGTATTTCTCAAAGTCGTGAAATGGGATTTTATTGCCCGCAAATAATAAGATAAAAATTTGCAACTAAAAGGTGATGACTATGTCAATATGCAATATATGTAGAGATGATAAACCATGTATAGAACAATATGTAATTCCAGAAGTGTTATGTGGATATTACTATATCAACACAGTGTGTGAAACATGCTATGAAAACGTAATAGCAAGTGTAGATCGTCTATTAATTAGCCATAAGTTAATACAGTATAAAATAGATCAGCTTAAACATCAAATCGACTCTCCTCTTCTTCTAGATATATATGATGAAGAAGAATATACAAATAAAGAAACGGATAGTGATGAGTTCCAATTCTCAAATTCTCTCATTATGAAACTATGCAAAAGACACGATATATCACTTCATAATGAAATATGGAAAGAAGAACGAGTAACAAAAGTTGCTGGTTCTATTCAACGTGAATTACTCCTTGATAACCGCAAATATAAGATGAGCTTATTGAAAATGGCTTATTTATTTGCTGTACATACAATAGATGGTTATTTCCATGATCCCGATGCAATTGTTATTTCTAACATCTTATCTAACATAGATTTCATTGAATTAAAAGATAGAAATATTGTACGAGACTTAAGCAAAAGTTCATTATGGAATACATTAAATACCGATTGTGAAAACCATTATTTCATTTTATTAAGCGGAAAAGACGGATTATTTTGCTTTATTCGTCTCTTTGATGTGTTTGATGTCGTTGTTCATCTATCTAAAAAAAGTTACAATCTTCCGTCACCAATTGTTGGTGTAAACGATGCAATCAACCAAGTATTTTATAAAAAAAGCTTAAAAGAATATATGAATGGATTATTCAAGCCAACAAACGGAATTCAATCTTAAGATTTGCTTCCAAAAAGAAGAACGTACGCTCTCCTTTTTTACATAAACAGGATTGTGCTATAATAACAATGAAAAGAACGATACAATCACATAAATAAGTGATTAGCATATAAGTAAAAAAAGACTAGTGTGCGGCAACACACTAGTCCCATATAACTCAGCAGAGTGGATTATTCATTATCCTATTTGTTTCTCATGAATTAAACAACCCACCTTCTATTGGCGTAGAGTGGGTTGTTATTTTTTGAGCTTGTCGATTAATAACACGACGAACGTTAGCAATGCAACGAGAAAAAGACCGCCTTGCAAAAGCAACGTAAGTTCACTCAAATTATCACCTCCCAACACTTAGAGAAGTGATAATAGAACAACCACTCTGACCATGAGTTACTCTTTCATTTTATCATAATTTCTATTTCTTGACGATGAAAACCGGCAAGCTTTGTACTTGCCGGTTATTTTATTGTGTTGAGAAATATGATCCTTTTTTATCACTCATGACTGCTTCTCTCTTGAACTTTCTTCATAATGGCATCATAAAACGCTCTCTCATCATCCACATTGATATGAACTTTTGTGACTGTTTTTTGAAACCCATAAAGCATAGTTGCTTTCATCGGCTCTGTCAATACGATTTCAAGTTTCGCAGGTTCTTTTATAAACTCGTTTACTGCTGCATCAAAAATTTGTTTTTGTTCCATTTTAGAAGGTAATAATCCTTTATAATGATGTATGCTTTCAATATTATAAAATGGTACGATAAGCTGTTTCGTCAAACCAACTTGTAAAATAAGTTCTTTATCAGTTACAACATATGGACATAAACGAATTGCTTGTATTTCTGCTAAGAAAAAGAGTGTAGCGTAAATATTTAAGATGAGCAGAATCCATGCTACAATCGGATTCCATTGATGAAGAAAATAATGAAAACCGATTGATTCAATTAAAGTTGCATGTATGAGCATAATATAAAATGCAATGGAACCTGTTTTTTTGTGATACGTAAACATATCTGAACCTGCATATACTTTTTTACGCCAAGAGAATAACGCGTAGTATAACAACTTACACTCTGATAACAATACATTCGCAACAACATTTTCGGAAACGGAATCGTATACTGCCTTTTCGCTCGCATATGAAAAAGATGAATATGCGAGCCTATATTTCTTATAAGAGCGAATAATCGCAGGTAGTTTTCTTGCTATTTTGTAAAAAAGATAAAGCTCTAAGCAAAGAAATGCAATTTCCCCAGCTACTAATATATATGTGATAAACGAAAAAGATTCAAAATACGGATTAGGAATAATAAATCTTGCAGCAACGTATCCTGCAAGTATTACAGGAAAGATGTATTTTAGTGAATATCGTTTTCTAATAATAAGTATGTATGTGACGATTGGAATAGTAAGTATAAAATCAAATAGCGAACCAAGTGCTACTCTATTTGGTAAAGGCGACATGATTGGTAGTGCATAAACAAGAATATTCGAAAGGATAATCAAGCTCGTAATAGCAAACCAGATTATCCATCGTTTCTGAGTTATAGCATGATTCATGTAATCATTCCTTTTTATTTAAAAATTTCATTTAAATGATCTTTGTAAAATGTAATCGATTTTTTTAATAAATTTTCCATCTTCTCACCCTACAATATGTATTCTTTCTTAACTCTCATTAATGAAAAACAACTTGTTCTTTTTCAAAATGGATCAGTGCAAGTTTATTGATAAGACTTTTGGCTGTATTTGCTTTATCGGAACATATCTGAACTTCACCATCTTTAGAAATAATATAGTGATTCGTTTCAGAGGTATATAGGGCATGAGAAGCATTTGCAACTATGAAATCTGCTTGTGCACCTTCCATTCGGATTTGTGCTCTCGTTATTAATTCTTGTTGACTTGTACCGCTCTCTAACTTAAATCCGACTAACACAACACCCGGATCCCATTGTTTAATTTGTGCTAGTACTTTTGGGGCTTTCTTAAAATGAATAACCGGCGGCATATCGCTTGATAACTTTCCTAATTGATCCATTATATTTCCTTCTTGATCGACAATTTTATCAACTATCCAATCCGATCCAGCTGCCGCCATAATGACAATATCTACTTTTTCACTTGTAATAATTTGTTTCATTTTCTCTTGTAAATCGATAATTCCTTCAAAAGAATGAGAAGAAAGATTATGAGTCCCTTCAGGTTTTTCTGCAAAATAACCATGTAAATATATAACTGAAGCCCCGCTCTTCAGCGCTTCTTCTGCTAGAAGCTTTCCCATTCTTCCTGTCGATAAATTCGTATGCCCACGTACTTCATCCCATTTTTCTAAACAACCGCCACTTGTTATGAGTACCTTTTTCCCTTTCATGTTCCCCATCCTTTAATTACATATTTGCTTCGTTTGTTTTTGAGTTAAAAACCATTCTGTTCCAAAATCAACGACTTCTCGTTGCTTCATTAATTTACATGATGCGTTCCCTATTTTCCCTAATATAACCAACCCGGTTTTATCAAATGCTTTTCCTAATGGCTTAAAATCATCAGAATCATAGTCAAATTCCTCATACTCTTTCCATTTGCGAACTCCATTCTCAATAATCGGTGCTCCAATTTGGACCTTTTCTCGATATTGCGAACGAACTTCAGATAAATGAAGTGATGTATTCGAATCATGATCTACTCCGATTAATAATATATATCCATCTAAATCATACATTTTCCCCAAAGGTGACTGTTCTCCAAAACTAGGAGAAAGGATGTGTCCATCAATAATTTGCTTTGCGTGTTTCCCCCACGCTGCAAAGCTATGTAAAGGATGATTACTTCTTTTTGTATTCGGATATGTCCGAAAACACTCTACTACTTTTCCCATACTTCGCGTTGGTGTTGTTTCAGGATGAAACGGTGGTACATTATCACGAATAATTTCCCACCAACTTTCTGGAACAGGTGGCATTTGCCAATTTTTCGGATCAGATAAATCACTCGTTTGAGTCGGCATAATAATTGTTCCTTCTTCTGTAACTACTTCCATTAAAGCTTCTACTACAGCCAATGCGTCACCACTTACCCAACCGATCGAACTAAGAGACGAGTGTACGATAACGTTCATTCCTTCTGTAACACCTAATTTTCGTAAATCGCTTACAATTGTACGAATTGTATTTGGCATTTTTGTTTTGGCAATTAAATCGTTCATATTCATAATAAATCCCCTATTTCTCTACTAAAATTTCTTTAATATACCATTTATATATTATCATATTTTTCTTAATTTTTAATCAAAAAAAGGGATTATCCTTCACTATACAGAATTTATCCTTAAAAAACAGGGAAAAGACGACCTTAAAAGATCATCTTCTCATGCTGTTATTTTCTCCTCTTTTTTCTCCATAACCGCCGCAAAACTATGTAAAATCATCCCTATGACAACAAGACTCATTCCAACCCAAGACAAGGCTGATAGAAATGGTGCTGACAATACTATTAATTCACCAAATAACGCGAATAATACTTCACCAGATTGCGTCGCTTCAACTGTTGCTAATTTTTGTGGATCATCTTTTACATTAATGGAATCATTAAGCAAACTTGAAAGAACCCGCTTACTCAACTGGGTATTTTTGCATTAACTTGTATTGGTAATTTTATACACACGACAGAGAGGGGACATAAATCAATTGGTGAAAGTACGAGTTGATCCAGATGGTAACAGTTTAGAATTAATATGCTATGTTGAAGTTCCTAATGAATTAAAACATATTACAGATAAGTTGTCCTTTGTAGATTGGGAGGAACTAGTTAATAATACATTTAAATGAGGGATGGAAAGATAAGCTTATTTTACTAAACAGGGGCACCACACATCACCATCAAGCTAATATTTTAGAGTATCCCCAAAAAGAAAAAATGTGCTTTTTTGTTACAAGTTAACACAAAATTTCGTTTTGGGGGCGCTATAAAATTTTAAGTTGCTAAAAATGATGGTGAACTCCTATAAAGCAAAAAGCGCACCAATACAATAGATGGTGCGCTTTTTGTTTTATTTAATAATTCGTGAAGGGCTAATATGATCTAGCCATAGAATCCCGTCATATTGTTGGTTAGGAATCATGGTTTCATCGTAAGATCCCCAATACTGCCCAATAATAGGCCTATACATCCAAGAGGTTTCAGGACGATTTTCCTCACCTTTTAAATTTACAAATACTTGCGGATGTTGTGCAGCTTTCAAAATTTCTTCTATACTATTGGCTTGATGCGTTTCCTTTACATTTATAATCTGTCTATTATCCGACCCTAAACTGCTACCACTATATGCAAATAAACCGACTGTGTATATTTGCTTTTTTAAATACTGTGGTATCATATCCATTATATTTGGGAATGGGCGTGGGGATGCGGCTTGAATCATTTTAGAATTTTGTCTTCTAATATGATAATTGTGTCCCCACACAATCATTTTTTTATTCTTAAATTGCATTTCGCTTAACCATGCCAAATTCTGTGACATCCTTTGCTCTCGAGTGTAAAATGGGAAATCATCCGGATATTTTTCAGGTGGAATATTTATCCGATCTTTCACTTCACTTGGAATATATGTTTTAAGCGTATCGATTCGAATCTTGATTGACTTTTCTAGAAGATTTACATCATAGGATGTTTTAGGCGCTACTTGTTGCAATTCATTTTTATGTTGTTGGATAAACTCTTTTATTTTTTCGTATTTGTCCAAAAGGGATACCTGCATTGCTTCAAATTCCTTATAAGAAGAGACAGAGCGGTATTTCACGACTTCTCCTTCTGCCTCTACAAGTAATTTCCCTATTTCAGGATTCAATTTCCCAATCCATTTATTTGTAGATGTTGCAAATGTAGCGGTAGCAGCATCCCAGGGTATTTGTATATCAAATCCCGTTAAAATAAGAGGTGTTCTTTTTTCTTTTTGTTCTTTTATATATTGAAATAATTCTTCCACATCTTCTGTATGCCAAACTCCAGCAATAGCTTTTTTCATGGCTTGTTCAGCTGTTAAATCATCTATATTTTGATATACAGCATTCGCTTCCGCAAAGCCTGATTCAAACGCAATCACATCATAGCCCATTTCTTCATGCAAATACTTAATGATACGAACCTTTGATTGATTCATTTCTGTTGAACCATGAGTAGACTCACCTAGTGAAACAATACGTTTGCCCTGTAAGGCTTGTTTCAAAAATGATAAATCCTCATTCGAACTAGCAGTTGGTTCTTGTAATTTAACCGCATGTTCACGAACCCAATTCTGCCATTTTTGTTGATCAGCAGGCAGTTCTTCAGCAGATGTTACTGTCGAAAACGTTGTGAGTGCAAATAAAGTAGTTACGAATCCTTTTTTTCATTTTGAAAACACACATATCCCTCCTCTAAGTATTAACGTACTTTAATATTTTACTAACAAACAAATAAAAATGTAATATTTTTCATAAAATTATAATAATTAGGATGTTAAAAAGGTAACTTTGTTTCTATAAGTGAAAAATTTAATAAAGATAAAAAAAGTTGTGACAATCATTTTAGAACATACTTATTCAAGCAATAGGATACATTTTTAACATGGCGTATAATTTTTTAATGAATTAAGCTAATTCCCCCTTTTTGGGGATTTGGGCAAAAATGCCCTCATAAGAAAACTGCACCTCCAATTGTTAGTTCGTGTCTAACAATTGGGGTGCAGTTCATAAATAAAACTCTCTATGTGATTCTATATAATCAAAGAGGTGCACAAGATACGGTGTTTCCTTTTTTAGAACAGTTACCTTTGAATGCCCAGTCAGCCTTCTTGTTATTACTTGTGCTTTTGAAATATCCATAGTCAAAAACATAAACACCATATGTTATATCACCATACAATACGGTATAGTATGTATCATACCCATGAAGCTGATGAGTATAGCTTCCTTCTCGAACAGATTGATTGTAGACTATTACATTTTTTTTCCCTTGCCCAACGATATTGTATGCATGATTGAGTGTTGCTTTAACAAAATCCTCTCTGCTTTTGTCTTTGTTTTTATCCTTATTTTTGTCCTTTCCTTTGCTAGAAGCTATCATATCACTTGTTTTAACAATGGGTTTAATTGTACTCGAATTATTAGATACATTTTCACTTGCGAAAGCTTCAGCAGTACCTCCTGTGAATAGAAGCGATAGTCCTAGTCCTGGAACAATTAACTTGCGAACGATCTTTTTCATGTGTTCTCATCCTCTCTTTTCTCATTAACATTTTTTCGACCGAATTATCTATTAAACTCAGTCTATAATCAAATATTACCATTTTAAAAGTGGGGGTTTTGTCATAATTTGTAATTTTGGAATAAATTGTTTCTTATTGTCATTTGTTCACGGACCTTCACCATTAGCATGAAATACACGCTTATGGACATGTTAGTATGTAGTTAACACCTGTTATATTATTACATTTTAGTAGGTTGTGGTGACTGACTAGTACATGGGAAAGAGCCGTCTGGATTAGAGGGCTCTTTTTTATATCGTATAGGGGTCCCGCTAACTAAATGACGTAAAACCCACGTTAATAATTCAACTCGTGTTATGGAGCTTTGAGAATTTCTTAGCGTATAAAAACGTTAAAATGTGCGTCCTACCCCTGGTTGTATTACCATAATTAAAAGAATCTCCAATTACTAGATATTCTATCCTTGTTGATCATTATTCCAAGCTTTTACTTCACCTTGAAATTGTTTGACCGTTCCCCACAGATCTTTTCTGTCTAAACCTGCATAATTAATGTTTCCAATCCATCCAAAACTTCCATTACGACATTTTTCTACAATTGTATACTTTTACAAATGGATTAAAAGGCTCACTTAAAACTACATACAAGAAATCTAAAATGTACATTTTTAGGACATAGTTTCTAAAGTGAGTTTTAGGAGAAGTTTCCAGCAAAAAACAACGAAATTTGATTGATATCTGATTGTCTCATAAATAATCGTTTTGAGAATCGTATTCTATACGACATATAAGAACGGGTGTTTGTGATACACTAAGATATAAATAGAGGAGGAATTCACATGAACAATTTTAACAATATAATCGAAAAATTAGATAATATAGTTTATAAACCTAATAACTTAATAATCACTAATCTAAAAGAAGAAAGACAAAATTCAGAATATGCAGGAGGGATATTCAAGTTAAATAACAAAACCATACGTTTTAGGGTATCGAAAATTACTCCTAATAAAATTGGACAATTTGTTTCTTTTTGGGAGAAAAATGAAAACATGCAAAATCAGGCCTTCTCTTATGACTCCAATCCTGACTTATTAGTTATCACTTGTATTGATGATAATAAACTAGGACAATTTATTTTTCCAAAAGAGATTCTTTTAAAAGAAAAAATATTGAAAACTCAAAGCCAAAAAGGAAAGATGGCTATGAGAATTTACCCTATTTGGGATAACCCTGTTAGCGATCAAGCTAAGAAGAGCCAATTGTGGCAACTTCAATATTTTGTTGATTTAAGTGATACTAATAATTTATCCATAGATAAATTATTAAACTTATATTCATAGCTTCTTGTATTATAGTAAATTGAGGAAAGTCTTGTTTTATAGCAAGGCTTTTATTATGTTGTTTAAAATTTTAACTTGATGGGCATCGGGTACAGACCGCAAATCGAAAAAACCCACGCTAAGAGTATTTCAATGCAACACAACATCATTTATGTTACTTTCTTTTTTTGTCGAATTTCATAAAATAAAAACTTGACTCAAAAGATTCGTCATTCAACGAACTTTTGAGTCAGCCTCTTTGATTTATAGATTGAGTTAAGGGATAGTATACAGGATAGTGGCTGCCGCTCCATCCGTTAGGGCACCGTCGTCACTAGTAACAACTTGAACAGATAATAGATCACATTGATTGACAACTAAATTAGCAGGTGCAAATGCGTAACAATTTCCTGCTGTTACCGTTGCAGTAATACTTGTATTCACAGGAGTATTCGTACAATCTCTACTTATAAATATTGTACCTGTTACCGGGAACCTATTAGCCATAGTTTCATCGCGGACACTTAAAACGAGACCCGTAATTGTTGCTGTCTGTGCTATTACCACACTATTTTGGAAGAAATTTCCCCCATCGGTACCTAGTCCGATGAAATTACCACTTAGAAGTGATGATGCACTTGAAGCTAAATAGATCGACAAAACGCATCCACAAGGGGGGGCAAGCTCATCAGCAATCGCATGTTGTACAGTCTCATCTGCTAATTCATCAACTGCAAGAAGATCATTAACGGTAACTGGACCTCCTGTAGATCCCGGTTCAGTCCCCAGAACTTGTTGCACGTTATCTGCAGCTTGATTGATTGCTTCAGCGTTTTCGAGATTTTTTAAAGCATCGGACAAAATTGAGTTTGGATCTGTATTATCCTCAAATTTCACAATATATGATACCTCACTTTCATCGAGATAAATTCAATGTCCACCACTACAACTAATGGTAGTGAATTTGGTTTCGACCTACCTACCACCGCCACTATAGTCACTCACTAAAAGTACCTACAGTACCGCCGGCGCCTCCTTGCGCAATGCTCAACGAAATCGAATCGTAAAATTGGGGTAAAGGGGCTTGTGATAAAGCAAATCGCTCTGAACATTAAATGTGGTTACATTAACAATATATTGATATGTGTTGGCAAATGAATCTACGCTTGTCTATTATTGATAGCCTTTTTATGCATTTGAACCTTGGAAAGAAGAAAAGGTTCAAATGCATTATTTTCTGAATTTTCAAACTTAAGTGCACGATTTAACTGTTAAAGGAGGACATGAAGTTTCTTTTTGTATACCCCATACATCAATAGTTAACATAACATTATCAGAAGTTAATGTATTTAGTTTATTTAACATTTGCTATCCGTTAGTAAAGATTGATGAAAGGTCTATCTTATTAAAATCACTAATAAGATATATTGATTGTTTAATATTAGGAGGTGTATGTACTATTATGCAATTTGCTTTTGTAGAAAGCCTAACAAGGATTCCTATACCACCAGCCAATGTATCCATTCTTACTCTCCCGCCTTTTCCTACATCTCGCCAAGTTGTAAAACTAGAATCAATGGCAACTGTTTACTTGGGTTCACCTGGTCCTAATCCTACTGATTTTGAATTTTTACTGTCTTACCTTTTATATCGTGACGGAACTTACATAGCTTTTACGTCACAATCTGATATTGCACACCGTAGTATAGAAATAACTCCTAACATTACGTGGGTTGATGTACCACCATCAGGAACTCATACCTATGAGATAAGGATAGCGCTAGCTGTACCAACGGGAACTGTTACCGATATAAGAAGTCGTACATTAACCGCTACTCTGTACCCAGAAGGTCAAGTGCTTCCTTCAACAATGACTTAGGTGTGCGAAAGGCGGCTACTTGTGCGTAGTCGTCCTTTTCATCAATTAGATTTTACCTTTGTACTCAATATCTAACATACTATTCCTCTATATGACTTGGCTTACCATTAACTGCTTGCATGAACCAAGTAGAGGAATCAACGCTTTATATATCACAATGATCTAATACAGTACATATCCTCTTTAAACTCGCTGTACTTCGATTTCGCTATGTCATCCCGTATAAGCATGTCGCATGTACATAAATCATGAAGTATTTCATTTAGCCGTTTCTTATTAATTTGTCATTCATATATTAAAATTTCCCCTCAATTATCTTTATCAACTTATTCCGGAATATTCAAATAATAAATTTATATACAAGTCATGCATAAACTATTTATTTTTTCTTGATGGAAACAATTTTAAATTATGACAAATATTTGAACACTGAATTATTATTCAAATATTTGAAAATATGTAGAATAATGTATTTTTTTGTTTATATACTCTACTTATCTTTTGAGTGTACACTCAAAAATGTAATGACAATCTGACACAAAAATTGAGGAGGAGTTTTTAATGAAAAAGATTATGAATTTTACTTTAGCAGCCATGATAGGTGTAGGGACCATAGGATTCATGACACCTTCAACGTCATACGCAGCAAAATGCGCATCAATCGATGGACCTAAACAAACACATTACTTAGGTTCAGATTGTTATGAAAGTACACTTTATTTTGGTGGAGGTAGTGAAGATAATATATATTACTTTTATGCTGAAGAAGGTGCAAAAGTTAACTTTTGGTTAGAAAGAGGTGTCAAGACAGATTTTGAATTCACTGTTATTAATCCTGATGGTGATGAGAAAAACTCGAAAGCAAATGGAAAATATGCACAAGAAATAAGAGGATTTAAAACTGAAACTAGCGGAAGATACGAAGTAATTATCCATTCAGATAATGGATATGTAGGTAGGGACTTTAAATTAAAAGTACGACAAACTAACTAATAGCATCAACTACTAATTTTAAAAAAGATCATCATAAAGATGATCTTTTTATTTTTTACGCCTAATGCTTAATCTATATTATTCCTAAAGCCGTAAACATTACGAAGTTGTTTGCTAAGCCAACGAAACGTATTTTTCACTTCTTATATAAATAAAACCATATATTCTTCATCTCGATACACTTCATCCATTTTCAATGCTCTTTTTTCTACACCATACGATTCAAATCCAATTGAATGATATAATTTTTTTGCTGCCATATTATCCGAAACAACTGATAAGCCAATTTGCTCTATATTTAATTTCTTTGCTTCTTTTACACTTTCATATATGAGATTACGTGCATACCCTCTTCCTCTACTTTGAGCACTTACATACATCCCAACAATATGCCCTTTATGACGCAGTACTGCTCTTGATTCTGTTAATAATGTTACAATTCCTACTAACTTATTATTCTCATCAAAAGCACCAAATGTATAGCTATGTTCCCCTTGTAAATTTTTTATTACTTCTTGAATCGGCTCTTCTTTTTTGATTGCTTCTTCATATGTAGTAACATATGCTTCTGGATTTTTTTGCAATGCTTCTAAACGTAAATCCCAATAACTTTCTGCATCTACTTCTGTTAACATTCTAATCATCCGGCTACATCCTTTCTTACATATAAAGTGAAACTTCTATCAGTGGGGGTTTTCTTCATCCCCCACTAATGGTTAGCCCGTCCAATCGGGCTTTTAGATAGGTTCTACAAAATTAGATTTTTTCCTTTATATTATTTAACCAACATGTAGTTTACATAATAATATTATATTTTTTTACTTGTTTAATGAAAAAATACGAAGTACCTCATCAACTTTATTCATAGTAGCATCACTTAACTGAACATTTTCAGTTTGATAAAAATGATATGCCTTCTGTAAACCGGTATGCAAATTCACTCGTGGCACGTATAAATGATGTGCATTTAATTTTTCTATATTCATCGTGTAAGTAACATTACGGAACGGAAAATAATTTCGTGTTGAAATGGCAGGGTCTAATGCTGTTTCATCTATTTCCACAGTATGTGTCTCTATTCCTACTATATGGCTTGCTGTATCGACAAGTGTCTTCCATGTAATATCTTCTGGATATGACAAATTATAAGCTTGTCCATTAGATTGTTCTGAACCTATTACACTTTCCATCACTCGAACTACATCATCAATATGCACAAATTGCACTGGACCCACATTCTTGGGAATAGGAATAGTGAGGTTTTTTGTCAAGCGATCGAATATGTACGCTTCTCTATACAAATTGTTGCCTTCGCCGTAAATATACGAAGGTCTAAAAATCGTAATTGGAAATCCTTCTTGTTTATGTAAGGAAAATAAATAATCTTCCGCTTCTTTTTTATCGAGCCCATATTGTCCCCAATTATAATTTTCTGTTCGCTCAAAATCTTCAAATAAAGTTTGATTAGAAGGAGCATACACTGCTCCTGAACTACATAATACATATCGCTTTAATTTACTTGTATCTATATAATCAAGCAATGTTTTTACATGATTCTTATGATAAGCCGTAATATCAAAAATAAAGTCGTACTGTTTACCTGAAATATTCTTCTGTATATCTAATGAAACATTACGATCTCCAATAAGATGTGTACGTACTCCTTCATAAGTAATTTCTCGTGTTCCTCTAGTGAAAATATCTACTTCATATCCTTTAGAAATGAAAAACTTTGCTAATGCTTCACTAACAAACTGTGTACCACCCATTACTAATATTTGAACCATCTATGTATCCCCCATTTTTTAAAGAATCTATATAAATCCACATTAAAAAGTTGACATAAAAACCCTCTTTCTTTTTAGATGGTCGAGAGCATCTAAAAAGCATAGAAGCGGTCAGGTCCTTTTGCTCGCACATGCAAAGTTTAAAACAAAAGGAGAAAGCGAGTGCAGGTCATGTTGTATTCTGCATAACAGCGACTTATAAAGAAAAGCGGAGCCGACTGTTTAGGCCCGTTGGCTAAGGTTCTTTCACACAGAAGGTGTTTTTTACCTTCTCGTGTGGAAGGTTCTTAGACATGAGGGCTTAGGAGGCAGAGCTAGACAAAGGTGTCGAAAAATTAAAATGGATATATATTTACACTATAAGTTTATAACTCTAGTCCATATTTTTCCATAATAACTTCATGTTTATTTACAAAGATAAAGGTAAATGCAGTTGTTTCGGAGTAGCGTGTAAAAACTCTGGTGTATGTTTCAGCCTAATAGAATAAGAGTACTGCTTAAAATGTAGTGTATTTTCTTTTTTATTTACGTTTTGGATAAATTCTATATCCGGAGTTCCAAAGGTAATGTTCATTATAGGCATTAATGCTCTCATATCAATTGGAATCCATGGCCTTCCTTCTTTCACAACAACTGCATGTGCAGTTCCTCCAATTACAAAATTAAATATATCTTGGTCATGCATCGTCTTCATTTGCAATGTTTGTTTCAGCCATTCACGAAACATAGGAACAGAAGGAACTGGAAATCCCACTTCTCGAACATACATAACTTGTAAAGGACCATTTCTTTGTAAAACCTCTTCTTTTACATATTCGTGTGAAATAACCTCAAGAATATTTCCATCACTATCTTTGAAATATACGGCCTTACTGATTGAAGAATGATACGTAACTTTTTCACCTTGTTTATCTTTTAAAATTTGAACACCTGATCGTGTGAGCCACAATGCGATTTCATCAAACAGAGAGTACGGCACTTGAAAAGCAAAATGAGTTGGCACAATTGGTTCTAATATTTCTTTGAAACTAATGGTTGTAAAAGGAGTAACTTGAAACTGAATAAACGTTTCTGTTTGCTTTGCAATAGGAAATTGCAGTATATCAGCATATACTTGTTTTACGCCTTCAATAGATAATGTTTGTAATTCTATATCTGCAAAATGTGTAATCATCTAGCATCCCTCACAATGTTTATACTTTTATCCCGCATTAACGGGCAGTAATACTCCCACCTCAAAATTCAACAAAAGCAAAGAAGTTAGGTGGGAGATAAACTGTCCGTAAAAGCCCGATTGGTTCAACTAATAATCAGTGGGGGATGAAGAAAACCCCCACTGATTAAAGTTTCACTTTATTACTAGTGTATAAAAGATACTTCGTAAAGGAATCCACTGAAAGAGGGATAAGGAATTTACTACTTTTGTAGTATAGGCATATTCACCGACATCTCTTCTCCTTCTATTACAATTGCCATTAGACCCGCACTTGTACTTATTCCGTGATTTTCAGCATTTTTCCAAAAGCAGCCTGTCCCGCCTGAATATAAATCTTTTCTTTATTCTCTCCGCACACATACCCTTCTCCTTGTGCAACTAACAAAAGTTGATTCGTCACTGCTTCATAATAGCCAACAGTTCCATTAATTCTTCTTTTAACATACTAAAACGATAACGATCGACAAATTCTCCGTGTCTCAGTCGATCTTTTCTCATTAATCCTTCACATACAAACCCAGCTTTTTCATAACTTTTCATCGCTTTTGTATTATCTGCATCTACCCGCAGCCAAATTTTTTCTAAACTGAACTGTTTAAAGCCAATTTGTAGCATTTCGTATAAAGCAGCCATTCCGTAACCTTTTCCCCAATATCGTTTATCTCCAATCGCAATTCCTAGCTCTGCATTTTTATTTGTTCTATCGAAATTTTTCAAATCGACCCAGCCGATATGCACACCTTCTTTGGAACAAATTGCTCTTTGTTCATAACCATTTGTTCGATTGATGCACATTTCAATCCATCTTCTTGTATCTTCACGTGTGAATGGCGGATATTGATCTGGAACTACTAGGTGACGTGTTACTTCTTTATCTAATGACCATTGATAACGGTCTTCTATATCCTCTAATGACAATTCTCTTAATTGAATATTCGGTAAACTAACCATGTAATCATTCCTCATTTTTATATGTTTGTACAATTAATTCTCCTATATTTTTCAGTACTTGTTCTAGTTGATACCACGCTGTATTTTCATCGTATGCTCGAACAAATCCAATACAAAATAACACTCGATCTTCTAAATATAAATAACCAACATCATTACAAACTGTTTCAAGCCCACCAGTCATATGTAACCATTCATATTGATTTGAGAATTGGAAACCATCTGGGTCTTCTTGTTCTTTTAAAGATTCGAAGATAAACATATTCTCTTTTTCATGCTTATATAAGAATTTCATGAATTGAAATACACTAGCTGGTGTTCCACAATTTTTAGTTATATTCGTATTATCCTTATTAACGAGTATATCGAGTTTCATATGCTGTAATTCAATATTCATCTCTCTTATATCAATTTTTTCTAAAATACAATCATATGCTTCTCTCGAATGTTTACGAATAGCCTCTTTGATTGTCATTGGTGCTATATGCTCACTTTTCTGAAAAGCAATACTACCTACAATCCATTTTGCCAAACTTGCTAAAGGGAACTTTTTATTTTCATTTATACATAAAGTTTCATTTGTTTTAGTGTCATACAAATATAAACCTATTTCTACAGAAGAAGGAATTAGTTGTTGTACATCTTTTATCAAAAGATTTTTAAGTCCCATCACTTTTCAACCTTTCCAATACAAAATCCCTCAAAAAGTCGTCCTCCATACATATCTAAAATACCATTAACAAACGCGATAACTTGCTCTTTCGCTCCTGTTTTATAAAATTCTTCAAACACCGCTGCAAACTCTACAGCAAACTGTTCATCATATTTCCTCAGTGTCTTCATAAACCACTTTGATTGCCCAGTCCAACAATTATTTATTCGCAATACGAACTCATGAACAAGACCTGCAAGATGATTCGCGATAAACAATTCATCTTCTCGTTTTGTTGCACCAATAAAGTCGTCTAACACATCTGTAATAAAATACCGCTTCTGTTGTATCATTTCTTTTGTCCAAGGTTCAGGCCCTTTTTCTAATAGTTGCTGCGCTTCTTTCTTTATAACTGGTATAATCCCTTTCATATCTTTTAGCACAATTCCTTCTACAACAAGTTGCGGCAAAGAAGGACGACCACGTTTACAATCACTCGCAAAAAAGTCTTTATAAGACGTAAAGTTGTGCACAAATACTTCAACAGGCCATCCGTTAGCTATGAAAGATTCACGATATGCTGAAGAAAGAGTTCTATCAAAAACGATAATGTCCAAATCAGAAGTTTTCGTTCCTTCTCCCCTTGCAATGCTTCCTCCTAAAAGAGCCGCATCACAATTTGGAAATTGAGATGCAAGAATTTGTTTAGCTGCTTCTACTGGTTCCATATGTACCTCTCCTATTCGTTCATTGTTATATATATTTTTTACTATCTATTACCACTTATGATATATTCGACATTACTTTTTGATTTTCCTATTTTTTAATAAAAAATACGGTATGTGAAATTTTAAAACTAATCCTTATTTATAACATTTTATCACTATACAAATCGATGCTATGCAAAATACAGCAGGACCTATCCCCCGCACTTGCTCCCTTTGTTTTAAACATTGCATGTGGAAAAAAAGGCCCTGACCGCTTCTATGCATGGCCAGATGCTCTCGCCCTCCTCTAAAAAAGAGGGGAATTATGTCGTTTTTTAACTTATATTAATAGATTACTTTTTGAACTATATAAATATAGCTGTTGAATAAAGTTCAACCCTTTCTTACAATCGTTCTTAAACAAACACACCTAACTATTTAAATGTGATCCTTCACAAACTTAGCTATCTTTAAGCTAACTCATATATTTTAAAAACATATTTCTAGCAAAGATAAAATTAGAAACAGTCATTTGAGACTTTTTATTTTGTGAATTATTTTAATTAAAAAATCCTTTCATTACATTGTACATAGACCATAAAGTGATACTTTAATCAGTGGGGGTTTTCTTCATCCCCCACTGATTATTAGCCCTCCCAATCGGGCTTTTACGGGCAGTTTATCTCCCACCTAACTTCTTAAAAAAAGTGGAAGTGGCTCGTTCAGAATGTGAGGGGGATGGAGCTTCTGACGTAGAGGTTTTTTTACCTCGTAGGAAGAAGCGAAGCCACCGAACATTAATATAATTACATGTATCTCGATCAAACCCCCTATTGAGAAATAAATTAACCCCTTTCCAATAAAAGGGAAATAGTTATACAATGAACTTGTACGTATTCTATTATAGGAGTGATAAATTTGAAACGTGTTATGGGTGTACTTTCTACTGCTTTATTAACTGGCACAATGTTGTTTGGTGTATCAAATACGGCGGCTTATGCAGATTCTTCTTCACAGCCATATAAAGTTGTAACACCGGGTGAATTGAATGAAAATCCTAAAACAATTGGATTTGATAACAAAGCCGAATTTGAAACATACTTAAAGACACATCCAGTTTCTCCGAACGTTACAAAATCTCTACAATCTTCATCACAGATTTATTCTACTTTTTATTATGACATAGATTTAAAGGGAGCACGTTTTACTGTGAACTCGAGTAGAAACCCTGTTATTTTAGCTAACTTTGGTGGTTCAAATAACGATGCGGTTTCATCTATCCTTACGCATCCATTTGGAGACTATACAACAATTTATGAACATAGTAATGCAAAAGGACGTGCGCTTGCTATTGTAAACAATGGGAAATATATTAATTTAACAACAGTTAGTATGGGAGATGGCGCAAGAACATGGAATGATCAAACTTCCTCTGCTATTGTGAAGGCAAATTAATACTAAACTAATAGAAACAATAAGAGCCGACTCTTAGGAGTTGGCTCTTATTACTGCTGTAGCTTTGAAACAAAGTCGTACCGTTTTATCTCATTAACCAATACATTCATACAGGTTTATTTTTGATAAACCCTAAACTTAAATCTACTAAAAAAGAATCCATTTTGAAAAGAGAATGATCAAAATGGATTTAATTCAACTATTTAAATTACAAAATATTCAAACCATATTCCTTTACAAAATAATAATAAGTACCCCTTATGTATTATTTTCAATTGCGGTAAAACAATATATAGTCCCACCTTTATTTGACTGTAAAGTATATTTGATATTGAGCATTCTAGATATATCTTCAATTATTTTTAATCCAAGTCCTGTACTTTGACCATTCATATCAAAACCAATTCCATTATCCCTAATAGAAACAACACTATTTTCAATCGTTATCACAAGTTTTTTAGCTTTTGAATGTTGTAACGTATTCTGAAAAATGTTATCAAATAATCTTTGAAGCCACAAATCGTTACTAGTCCATATTAAATCTTTACATATTGGATTATATACTAATTCGATATCATGCATACTATACAGATAACTCCATTTTTTAACCATCGTTTCTAATACATTATGTATATTCACATCATCATTTACAATATAAGAATTCTCTAATGCATCTGTAGATTGCAATTTAAATTCATTGGTTAATTCAGCAATATACTGTATTTGTTGATATAACGATTCTAGTACTTGTGTTTGGCCATTATATTGGTCTTCTAAATAAAATAGTTGTAATCTCATAGCTGTTAAAGGTGTATTAATATCATGTCTTAGTTTATTTAAAAGTTCCTTCTTCATTTCCTCTTGCTGTTTAAGTTCTAATTCTCGATATGTAGTTCTTTCAATTAATAAATTTACTGAGCGAATTAATTCCCCTACTTCATCATCCCTTTTCACATCTAATGTATTCGGGATCTTTTTATCGCTAGCTAAATGTCGAATCGTTTTATTTAGTATATTTACCTTATTTAATAGTGAGTTAATTGATTTCGAAAATAAAAAGGCTAACAATAATAGTGATACAAAAAAGATAACTAGCATTGTAGGATATGCAAATGATTCATGAAAAGGAATGTGCTTGTTCTTCGCTTTAAAGGCAATATTATAAATTACTGACATAGAGACACTAATCAATAGCAATAACAATGGTACGCTAATAATAGCGGAAAATAATAATAGCTGGTATTTCTTCTTTAATTTCATTTCTTCATATAGGTATTTAGTCGATACCCTTCTCCATATATATTTTGAATAATTTCACCCGTTTTATCATGAATCTTTGTTCTAATTTTTTTAATATGTACATTCACGATATTGGGATTTCTGTCTTCTAGTTTCCATAAATAGTCAAAGAAATGTTCTTTCGTTAAAATTCTATCCCTATTTTCATATAAATAGAAGAATATTTTACGCTCAATCGTAGTAAAAGCAACTTCATTATGCAAGCTAGTATTGAAAACCTTTTTATGTTCTGCATCAATATATAAATGTTTGATTTGCGTAAACGTACCGTATTGATTCTCTAACATTTTCTGCATTCTTAGTAATAGCTCTCTAGGATCAAAAGGTTTTATCATATAATCTTCCCCAATAGTCAATCCTTGGAGTTTGCTATCCATATCACTTCGAGCAGATAAAAAAATAACCGGAATATTTAATCCAAGGTTTTTTATTTTCTTCGTAATTTGATAACCATCTTCACCTGGTAACATAATATCCATTATAACTAAATCTATCTCATGGATGATTTCAGTAATATCTTTTCCTTCTTTCTTCCAACATACATTGTACCCTTCGCGTTGCAAAATTTTTTGCAATAAATCACCAATCATCAAATCATCTTCAACAATTAAAATGTTATATCCCTTCATCATGCAAACCTTCATTTCGCTTTTTTGTTGATAAATTCCTTAGAAAACTTATATATTTCATCGGCCTGATATAAATAAATGCTGTGCGTCCCCCTCAATTTTATAACATCTGCTATTTCAAGTTGTTCTGCAAATTCTTTATAATCCTTATAATGTTGTTTTGTATATTTCGAGTTCTTAGATTGATCAGCAACTGCATCTAAAAATAATATAGGTGTTTCTTTTGGTATCGGAAGGTTAACGGATTTTTTACTGTTTTCGTAAGAATGTAAGAGCTCTTGTTTCATATCATCATTAAAAAACTGTTTATACGATATTGCTTTATAAATTTCTTTTTCATGTTTAGTTAAAAAAGATTGTCGAATCACTTCAGGATTATAAGTAGTAGAAGGTAGAAGTCGATGAATACCCATTTTTGTTAAGATATTTATTCCTCTTATTTTTAATGTTGACTTATCTACTTCGCTTTTATATTTCACATACTGCTGAGGTAAACCAATATCTAACGCAATAATGCCTTTGATTTCCTCCGGATATTTTTGTGCCCAATAAATCGCTTCTATACCTGAGATAGAGTGTGGTACTAATATATATGGTGGCTTATTTCCACTTTGAATAAGTGCCTTTCTAGTCTGTTCTAATATTGTATCAATATCTCTGTTATCTTCAAAAGCATCGCTGTAACCATAACCCGCTCTTTCTACGACAGCTATTTTGTTCTCTTTTGAAAATTTGCTATACAAACCTTTCAATTCATAAACCGGCGCAGCCATCCCAGCACCAGACATAAATACATATGTATCCTCACCACTACCTTCATTATATACGTTCATTTTTTTGTTATTAAAATCAACTAACGTTCCTTTCTTTTTCATTAACACTGATTCCTTACTTAATTGGTAGTTATGGTATATACATACAGATACTGCTACAAGTAAAATAACCGCAATGAACACAACAAATATATTTTTTAATACTTTAAACAATTTTCTCATAGAATTCTCCTTTCAAGCTATATTGAAAGGATACGAGATAAAAATAAATTTCTAATAAATTTTTATACTATTACTACTCCTTCACCGAAACAAAACTTTCTTTAGGTTAATTGCTTCACTCTTATACCATGACAATTTATTTTATTATTTTAAATAAATAACTTTCATAAAAATGAATAAAATCACATAGAAAAAGAGAACCTGTTGATAAGGGGCTGTTGACAAAAAGAGGAAACGCAAAGCGCTTCCCTTTTGTCAACAGCCCCGTTTAAGGAGATCTTTTTTCTATCTTTAACAGCAGCTTTCTCCTCCGTGGAAGACCAAACCTGCTTCTTCCCCTTTTCCTTCAAAATCAAGAGTAAGTTTATCTACTGTATCTAAAACCTTTTTATCAATTGCAATCTCTAGTCCATTAATTGTTTGTACAACATCGTCTTCTTGTACTGCAGCTAACGACATTCCCCAGCTCGGTCCACAACATCCTGCACCTTCAAATGAAAAACGTAATGTGAATACACCATGCTCTTTCATAACTTCTTCAATATATGTTTTTGCTCCATCTGTAATAATCATGTTAATCTCTCCTCTTCTATTTTACACTGTTAAATGTTTTAAATTTTTATAGCCAACAATATCTTGTGCTTTCCAAGGAATCACCACATATTGTCCATTCGATCTTTTTTCGATCTCACACATCCATTCTATTTCTGACATTGCTCTGCCATGTAGGATAGGGTCTTTCGTATGCGTTGCATATAAACTTTGATTAATTACCCACCAAGTTGGTGTGATGTTTGCTCGTTTTAAATCTTCTTGCAAACGACTTGCCTCAAGCACAGGTGTAGCTTCTGCTAATGTTACAATCACAACACCTGTTTCTTTTGTATTGCGAAGACGTGGTAATAATTGTTGTACTGAAGCTGGAACTTCACCAATCGAACGCTCAATTTCTTTATGATACGAATGTGCCGCATCAAGCAGTAGTAATGTATGTCCTGTTGGTGCTGTATCAATAACAACGATTTCGTTACTTGCCTTTTCTACAATGTTGGCGAACGCACGAAAAATCGCAATTTCTTCTGTACAAGGGGATCGTAAATCTTCCTCTAAATAAGCTAACCCTTCCTCATCTAACAACTCTCTTGATTGATTCAGAATTCCTTCTCGATACTTTTCCACTTCGACTTTTGGATCAATACGGCTTACGGATAAGTTGCCATGTACGGATTCATGGTGCATGACATGACCTAAGTGTGCTGCTGGATCAGTAGTCGTTAAATGAACCTTGTGCCCTTTTTCTACTAAACCAACCGCAATCGTAGATGCAACCGTTGTTTTTCCCACGCCGCCTTTCCCCATCGTAAAAATAACACGTTGACCAGTTTTGTGTATATTCTCAATCAAATCTTTTAAAGGTGCTGTTTTCATGTCTTCTGATTCTAAAGTCATCACATCAAGTATCGCACTGTTCATAAATAATTTACGAAGATTTTCAATACCAGTGATGTTAAACGACGCTAAAGGAACAGCGTAAGTCGTAACCTGTTTTAATTCGGCTGGTATTCGTTCTAATGCCTTTGTTTGTCTCTCATAAAAAGCTTGGGATACTTCATCCTCTTTCACATGATTTTGCATCATCCCATTGATAAGTAGTACTTGATTCTGTATCCCAATTTCCCCAAGTTCTTTTGAAGCCCTTGTAGCTTCTTGTAATGGAGATATGTCTGGACGTGTTACTAACACTAATGTTGTTTGTTCTCCACTAGACAGTTTGGCAACTGTTTCTTCATACAGTTTTTTCTTCTCACTTAATCCAGCAAGTGGTCCAAGACAAGAAGCACCATGTGTACTTTCTTCTAAGAATCCACTCCATGCTGTTGGAAGTTGAAGAAGGCGCAACGTATGTCCTGTTGGTGCTGTATCAAAAATAATATGATCGTACTGTTTTGTTAGTTCTTTATTTGTTAATAAAGATGAAAACTCATCGAATGCTGCAATTTCAACCGTACATGCCCCTGAAAGCTGTTCTTCCATTTGATTAATAACCGCTTCTGGAAGTTTTTCACGATAAGGTCCTACCACCCGTTCTTTATACTGGGTTGCTGCTGTTTCAGGGTCTAAATTAGCTACGAATAAGTTATTTACACTTGGAATTTCTACTGGTTGATTCGTTAGTTCCATACCAAACACATCTTGTAAATTCGAAGCTGGGTCTGTACTTACAAGCAATACACGCTTTCCTTTATCAGCTAATGTGATTGCGGTTGCACATGCAGTTGATGTTTTTCCCACACCACCTTTTCCCGTAAAAAATAGAAATGGTGTAAATTCCATTGTCTGTGGATTATATAAATGAGTCATGTCTATTCCTTCTCTCTCTTTACTTTTTCACGTTTAATCCTAAACGTACACGAGACTTTTGACTTAACTCTTCTTCCGTTAATCCTGTTAATGCAACAAATTCATCATTTGATAAGTATTCTTTTTCTTTTACCACTTCACCATCAACAAGAGTAACAGGAAGCACTTCAGGACCTTTTTCCATTAACAATTTACTGATGATTTCATTTGATGCAAACGCATCTGGTTCACTTGCTAAGTTATAGCGTGTGATATCAAATCCTTTATTTTTCAAATTGTTAATAGCCACAGAAACTCGAATTAATTCTGGGTCTACACTTGGTCCACAAACACCTGTTGAACAACACATTGCTGGATCATAAATTTCAATTTTTTTCATAGTTCTTTCCCCTCCTATATAAGAAGCCGAGATGTTACCCTCGGCTATGTTTTTGATTACTCACCTGTTTCCGCAAATTTCTTAATGCGCGCACCAATCTCGTCACGCACATGTTGAAACACTGACCAATCTTGCCCTGCTGGATCCTCAAATCCCCAATGTTCATGTTTCACATGTGGAGGAATTGTTGGGCATACGTCTCTCGCATGTCCACATAATGTCACAACAAAGTCTGCTTTATTTAAAATGGCAAGGTCAATGATATCTGATGTTTGACCTGTAATATCAATATTTACTTCATTCATTGCTTTAATTGCATTTGGATTCACGCCATGTGCTTCAATCCCTGCAGAGTACACATTCCATGTATCACCCAAATACTTTTTCCCAAACCCTTCAGCTATCTGGCTACGACAAGAGTTACCTGTACATAAGAAATAGATTATTTTCTTTGTCATGTCTGTTCATCTCCTATTACTTCTTTTAATTACAGCAGTTATCATCACAAGTATCTGCACCTTGCGGAAGAGCTACATGACGAATCACATCTTGAATCAATTCGTAATATTCACTTTCGTTATTAATGGAGTAATAAATCCATTGTCCACGTCTTTCTTCTTTCACAAGCCCCGCATCCTTCAGCTTGCGTACATGTTGACTAATAGAAGGTTGACTCATTTCGAATATATCTACAAAATTACAAACACAATATTCTTGTTCATATACCATTCGCATCATCGCTAATCGCGTTTTATCTCCTAATAATTTAAGGATACTTGATACCTTTTCAATTTCTAATATTGTCTTTTGCATATCTCAACCTCCTTTTCTTGCTATAAGTATATAAGCATTTACTTATATATTCAACTAAAAAATACTAGTAGCTCAAAAACTTAAGCAACAAATCCTCTTTTATAAGGTCTCCTTTTCTTCTATGCCCATCCATTTGTAATCAGGAAGAAAACCCGTTGACCATATAATATTGTGCACGTTTATTTTGCTTCTATCATTAAAAGTTATTTCACTTCCCTGTGCTTGTATCACTCTTGAGTGGATTTCTATATTTCCCTTACGTATCAATTTTTTAAATTCAAATCCAAAAATAGGGTCACTTTGTTTTTTCAAGTATTACAAAATCATAACCTCCTTGTTGCAAATAGTAACCCATACTTAACCCAACTTGCCCAGCACCATTCACATCTGCATTCAGTAATTTGTTCTCTTTCGTATGATACAAGCCACATTTGAGACGTTTTCCACTGAATACAGAGATGTCTTCCCCACCGTAAGTAGGAATCGCATCATTGTCTAGAAAGGATGCTTTACTTGTATACGATTCTTCCACGACTTGTACCATTATGCCTTGCCTCTTCGCCTTGTAGTTAATCATTTCAATGAGTAGATTATGTGAGATATGGCAAAAGGATTGATTCTGTCGTTTTCCCATCTCGCTGTTTTGTTTCCATGCTATATTTTTCCCAATCATAATCACGAAAATTTCGTGTTGAATCGCAAACCGAACAATATGACAACTCATTTTATGAAAGAGATCTTTTATTTTGAAAAACCGTTTCTCATGAAGCCTCTCTAAACGTTTTGATGTGTGAGATCCTTCTTTTGGTTCTTTTCCATGACGAAGAATGCCCAGTAAGTGTGCCTTTTGTTTGTTGTAGTATTGATTGATACTTTTAATCACATTGCCCTTTATTACACAATTGATAAACAAAATCCAAAAAATCTTGCATCTATTCCATAAATCACATCTTTACTTGTAAATATATTTTTTCACAGTACTATACATAGAATTACTAATATAATAGAATGAAATAGAATGGGATTATTAGAAATAGAAAGAAGGACATTTATGCGTAACAAATCATCTCTCAGAACTTTATTTAAAAGAACTCTTATTATGTGTGTAGGAATTTCATGCATATACGAAGCATCTGTAGGATCGAAGTATATTGTAAGTGCCAATACAGAAGATTCCCCACAATCTGTTCAGCTAGTAAGTGAAATACAAACTGCACTAGCTCCAAAAGAAACACCACAACAATACAATGGTCAAGTTAGAAAAGTAGCTTATCTTACTTTTGACGATGGTCCAGGAAAGCATACCGCTCAATTATTAGATATATTAAAACAAAATGATGCGAAAGCTACTTTTTTCCTTATTGGCTCTAACGTTAAAGAATATCCAGATTTAGTAAAACGTGAATTATCAGAAGGTCACTATGTCGGCATGCATAGTATGTCACATGATTACGCGAAGCTATATAAACAAGGCGGCTATGTGAACGAAATGAAAGAAGATCAAAAATTAATTTCTAATATTATTGGACAAGCTCCAAAATTAACGCGTCCACCATATGGTTCCATGCCAGGCCTTACTGATGCATTGCGAAATCAGGTCGCTGAAAATGGGCTGCGAGTATGGGACTGGACTATTGATTCTTTAGATTGGAGATATAATAAAATGCCAGTGGATGCTGCTTCTACTAAAATTGTAGAAAATGTAGTTGCAGGCGCAAAAACAAACAGAGAAGTCATTCTTTTACACGATATTCACCCACAATCTGTTTCTGCTGTATCTGCTATTATTAAAGGATTAAAGGAAAAAGGCTATGAGTTTGATAGCTATAATGAAAACGAACATTTCGAAGTAAACTTTTGGCATGATAAACGAATTTAACATATATAAAAGGGCTGATTTCTATATGATAGGAATCAGCCCTTTTATAATTATATATCTATTTTAATTTTTCAACATATAAGTCGCTTCTATGCATGGCCAGATGCTCTCCCCCTAAAAAAAAAAGAGGGCTCTTTTATGTTGATTTTTAAATTTGTATTTAAAATTTGATTCCCACTCGACAATGGAAGATGAAATGTTTGGATGATAGTATTTACTTTTACACCTGGTGTCCAAACACACTCTCCCGCTGCATATGTTATTCCATTTGCACAAAGTAATTGACCCTTTTCAAATTTCATCACTCTCGTTTTAGACATGAATTGTATTCCAATCTTGCTGAGTTCATATGTTAATCGTTCACTTACTTTTACTGGAACACCGTGTAATAAATGCTCTTTTGAATCAAACAAAATGACTTCTACCTCAACTGGATTAATCCCTGCTTTTTGAACTTCTTCTTTAAACCAAACACATATTTCTGCAGAAGTCTCAATACCAGTAATCCCTCCGCCAACAATAGCAATTCGCAATCGTTCTCGTCTTATTTCTTTATTTTCTTCTGTTTTTGCTAATTCAATTAAAGAAAGCAATTTTTGTCTTACGTCTAAGGCGGTCTTCACACTCCTTAATGTTGTCCCGCCTAACGTACTAGAAATTTCTTGAATGACACTCCCTAGAGCTAATACAAGATAGTCATATTGCACTGTTCTTATTCTTTCATCTTCTAACTTTATCTCTATTTCTTTTTCAGAATAATTACACGCTATCGCTTCTCCTTTTATAAATTCCATTCCATCTGTACAATACCTTTTTAATGGCACTTTTAAATCAGCCTCTTCAACAACTGACTTAAATAATAAAACCTTCCGAAAATGAAATGAATTTTTATCCACTAACGTAATTTTCACTTCTTTCCCTAATGAATGACCCAATTCTTTCTTTAATCCATTTAACATATTTACCGAAAAGAAGTCCCTTCCTCAAGGAGCGAGAAGTGCGTAGCCCAGCGAGTAGGTGGGGGATGAATTTTCGGTAGGTGATCGCCTACATATGTTCTTTGTATGTACTTTTGAGGCTATGCGATATAATAAATATGAAAATAAGAAAGAAAGGAGAAAGTATATGGCAACCACAAAAGAGGGTGTACATATAAAAGGAACAAAAAAGTCGTTACCGGATGGATGGTCTACCTATGCATTTCGATACGCTATTTTTCCCACACCTGAACAAGTAACGAAATTAGAAAAATCGTTTGGATGTGAACGAAAAGTGTATAACGAATATGTCTCTGGTTTGTATGAATA